>NC_015676.1:305492-610984 GCF_000217995.1 Methanosalsum zhilinae DSM 4017
TCTATTCTGGCTGTATCAGGAGTTGAACTGAAGTTATGATATGATATGATTGCTGTACAATTGTTATCCTTTGTCATTTCAATGGCATTGGAAAGGACTGTCTTATCAGTTGAAAGTTCAATATCGATTGCATCTACATATGGTGCCACATTCTCAAGCAGTTCAATTCTTTTATGTTCACTGCTATTCCACTTACCACCATCAATGTGTATCCGATTGGTTGCAATACATTGCAGTCCTGTATCCAATTTGATACTGCGTATCAGCTCAATGAGATCATCAGGTATGGGATCTTCTATCAGATCAATGCGTAATTCTATAATATCAGCTCCCATATCCTTTGCTCTGATCGAATCCTCGTATGCATTATCTGAAACGGATGCAACAATTGCAGTAAAGTTTGATGAATCGGGGCCTATTATGGATATCATATCTGTCATCCTGATCATTTTTCAATTATCGATTCCTCAATCTTCATTCCAAAATGCCTGCCAGAATCTTCCACGTATACCATCACTTCATCCCCTTTCTTAAGTTCAGCAACTGAGATGGACCTTCCATCCTTACCCACAAGTTTGATCGTCTCTGCATTCTGAATTATAGTTTTTATAACCTTTTCATCAACCTCTGCTTCTACAAGCATCAAAGGACGCTTCTCTATCTTCACCCGGCCAACAACACCTTCTCTAAGATTTCCTTCATGATCCACAATTGTTACCTTATCTCCACCTTCAATCTCTGAAAGATATCTTGTCCTATCTCCAATTCTCACATAGGCATGTACTGCACCTGCATTTACCCTGAAAGGCCTTGAAGCTACATAGGGGCTTTCTTCAGATTCAGATTGAATAAGGAACAGTCCCTCTGACTGGGATCCGACAAGCATTCCTTCACCAGGTTTCATCAGATTGCAGGTATCCACACATACTCTGTCTCCCATTCCCACAGGTTCCACTCTTCTAATCAGTGCCGGTTTCAGGTTCAATTTGCCGGCACTTATCTTTTCTGCGACTGATACTGTATTTTTTATCTGATCAGGGTTGTCAGTGTCCAGCAAGACCCCATCGGCACCATGCTCCATGGTCTCAAAAGCAAGCTTTGCCTCTTCCCAATCCTTAACGCCTGATATTATTGAAACATTTTTCTCATGCAGACCTGCTATCAGGTTCTCAAGGGGAATTACTTTCCAGTCAGTTCCTATGACTATTATATAATCACATACCTCTCCCAGTTCGGCTGCAAACATTTCATACTTCTTATCCCGAATGATCACATACCCTGCAACTTTTACTCCTTTCTCCCTGAGTCTGGCGGCATTACTTATATCAAGTGAACCGGAAAAATCCGCTGGAAGGGGTCTTGTTCCGTCGCCTTCACTGTTTTTTCCAATCACCACAATATCGCCATTCTCCTTTGTATCACTCCCAAAAGCTGCGATTCTGATATCTCCAAGTTCCCTGACCTTATCCACATCCCGTGAATCAACAAGTACACAGTCAACACCCGATTCCAGACCAGTTGTTATTCTGGACTTACGGGTCTCCCATCTGTCATCATCGGCTTTTATCCACACTTCTTTATTATTCATATGCTCACAGAACCTCTATTTTTTTAGCAAATATAGATATTTCTTGAATCATATGAACATTTCCAGAGCCTCTTCAACTGAACTGTTCCTGTGAACTATCTGGCTGATAGCCTTTGCCATCTGGGTAGGATTTTGATGCTGGAATACATTTCTTCCAATGGCAACTCCTCTGGCCCCGGAATCAATGGCACCCCTGACCATTTCCAGAAATTCCCTGTCAGTATTGGTCTTTGGTCCACCTGCAATAACTATTGGTACAGGGCATCCTTCTACAACCTGCTTGAATGAATCCGGGTCCCCTGTGTAGAGTGTTTTGATCACATCGGATCCCAGCTCTGCACCTGCCCTTGCCACGTGTGCAACCAGTTCAGGATCATGGGGATTTACTATGTTCTTTCCACGGGGGTACATCATTGACAGAAGTGGCATTCCCCATTCATCACATTGCTGGGCTACAGCACCCAGTTTATGCAACTGATCAGCTTCGGTCTCAGAGCCGACATTGATGTGGATCGACACTGCATCTGCCCCCATCTGGACTGCTTCTTTTACAGTACATACCTGAACTTTATTGTTTGGATCAGGCCCAAGTGATGTGGATGCACTCATATGGACTATCAGTCCTATATCATGCCCATATCCTCTATGGCCATGGGTTATCATCCCTTTTTGCATCAGAACGGCATCTGCTCCGCCATCAGCTACCTTATTGATAGACTCGGCTATGTTTATCAGGCCATTTATAGGCCCGTCTGATATACCATGATCCATTGGAATGATGAACATGTTTCTGCTGTCCCGGTGCATTATTCGCTCTATTCTGATCTTTTTTCCTATTTCTGTCATGATTTATGCCCCACAAAATCGTGTTACCATGTGACATAGTAGCACGCTAAATTATTTAAAACTATCTGTTTTGAGAATTATCGTGATCAACTGGTAAGGCACTTTCTACATAAGATTCAGGCATGAGATGTAGTTCTATCACTCTTTTTCAATATCAGTCAGAACAATCTTATAGTACTGCTCTCCTTTTTTGGATACCGGGACCACATATCCAAGTCCCTCAAGCTGTGAAAGTATAACTTCCAGTTCATCATGATCAATACCGGTGGTTTCTGAAAGCCTTTCAGCAGTTGTTTCTTTCTCTTTTATCAGCTCTCTCATAACCCTGTCTTTTTCTGAGGTAAATCCTGAAGTGTAGGGCTCATAGGCTCTGCCATGTGCAGGTGTGGCAGAACCTGTCAAAATTCCTGTATATTCGCGGAACTGCTTTCCTATTTTCATTCCGCTGTCTGTAATAGAATATTCCCTGAGGCTCTTGTCATGTCCACTGCCACGTATCTTGAGTACCAGAAGGGCTTTTTTCATTTCAGATTCAATTTCAACGTATCTGAGAAGTATAACGACATCCATCACCATTGAGAGAGCAATATGGGATACCTGCAGATTTCCGGTTATATTTTCAATTTCACTTGTAAAACAGGATGTGATTTTTTTATTCTTAAAATTCCTGATAAGGTTGTATATGTGTTCTTTCTTATCGATATTTCTCTCAAATGCATAATCAAAACCAGAGATATCGTCTACAAATACTCGCTGGACCCCGATCTCCTCTATCAGCTTGTTTATATGGAGGGTGTGTTTGTTTGGATATACATCAGAAGGAGGGGTAAAGAGAATCCTTACCTGGTCTTCCTTCTCCATTTTTTCAAGGTCCCAGCCAAAACTTTTGCTATACTGGTACAGTTCTTCTGGAGTCTCTTCAAAACTGATGATAAGACCTGGCTCACCATTGATTGCACCGTCCATGATAAAGTGGAGCCCAAATATGGTTTTTCCTGTACCTGCACTGCCTGCAACCAGTATGGATGATCCCTTCAAAATACCTCCTGCCAGTATAGTATCCAGTTTTTCAATACTGGATTTGAGTCTCTCTCTTTCTGGTTTGAGAGAAATTTTTTCTGGAATGCAGATCGGGTATAGTTTTACTCCACTATCCTTGATCTCAAATGTATGTTCTCCTTCAGTAAATCCCAGACCGCTCATTTTAAGGATCTCAAGGTTTCGCATGGTTCTAAACCGGGTTGTTGTCTGTGAAAGATATAAGATGTTATCTACAATGTCATTGATAACAGATGTATGTATTTCATCCAGAAGTAACGTACCTGTAAGATAGACTATGCAGTTCCATTCTCCAATGGCAGAACTGAGGGAGTACATGAACCTGCGCCGCTCTGAATCAGGAAAACTGTATCCAAGAGGGGTGATGGGATCGATCATCACTCTGTCTGGACCCATGGAAGTAACCACATTACCCAGCTCCACAAGCATGGTCAGGGGGTCTCTTTCAGCCATACTGGTATCAAATACATGCACATTTACCGTATCTTCAAAAAATTTGAACCTGGATAACATTTCTTTTACGTTCTGTTTCGATTTTGGTGTAATTGCAACATAGAGCACCTTTTCATTGTTCCTTGCAGCCATGCATAAACTCTGCAGACCCAGTGTTGTTCTGCCTGTGCCAGCTGTACCTGCGATCAGGGTCGTGGACGGCCTGATCATCCCTCCTCCCAGAACCTCATCAAGATTTTCAATATATGTTGATTTTATTTCCATTAACATATTCCCCATCAAAGGACTCAATATTACTTTTGGATTATATGCAGATAATGTGATTTAAATGTTAAATGTTTCCTGGATAGTATTTTTTCCATAGTATATTTGAACCTGAATAGACGCTTCTGTAAAGAGCTGCAGGATTCACGAAATATATTTATATGCAAATATTATATGGATAACGGCAGCTAATTAATTTTTGTTTCAGGGATTGTATATATGAACAGACTGAAAATACTGGTTATAAACAACTATGGACAATTCTGTCATCTGATCCACAGAACGGTTCGGGATTTTGATATGGATACAAAGATCATATCCAATACCACTCCCATAGATCAGATACTTGAGGAAGAGCCGGATGGACTGATTCTCAGCGGTGGCCCTTCAATGGAGCGAACAGGACTTTGCATGGAGTATCTGGAATATATTGATCGCCCGGTTCTGGGAATATGTCTTGGTCATCAATTGATCTCCAGAAAATTTGGCGGAGACTACGGTCCAGGCAAACATGGGGGATATGCGGCAATTGAGGTTGAGATTATTGAGGAAGATGATATTCTAAAGGGCATGTCCCCTTCTATTTCTGCCTGGGCCTCACATGCAGATGAGGTGACTGACATGCCTGGTAATTTTATCCATCTTGCCCGTTCCAATATATGTGAGATCGAAGCAATGAAACATCCTTCCCGGCCGATTTATGGAATTCAGTGGCATCCAGAAGTATCCCATACAGAAAAAGGAGATGAACTGTTCACCAACTTTTTTGATGTATGCAGTAATTACTGAAAAAAGATATATGAAAATAAATGGCAAGTTGGGGAAATATGATTCTACAATATGGCTGAAATTCAATAAAGTTATTACATTCCCATCTTTTTCATTATTTTCTGCATATTGAATTTACCGCCCCTCATTCCCTTCATTGCATTCTGCATCATCTTGTGATACTTGAGAAGTTCACGTACATCTTCTGGACTATTTCCTGATCCTCTTGATATTCTCTTAATTCGTGAGCTGCCGATAAGGCGTGGATTGAGCATTTCCTCTTCGGTCATTGAATCCATGATTATCCTGTATCTTGTAAGTTTGTCCCCTGTGACCTGGTAGGCGTCTTCAGGAATCTTTGCTCCCAGCCCGCCAAGGGGAAGCATCTGCATTATCTGTTTCATGGGACCCATCTTATTCAGTGCTTCCATCTGCTTGTACATGTCCTTGAGGGTGAACCTTCCCTTCATCATTGCTTCCATGTCAAGTTCATCCTTGTCCAGGGATTCTTCAGCCTTTTCCAGAAGCGTTTTGATATCTCCCATTCCAAGCAGGCGAGATATGAATCTGTCAGGTTCAAACTTTTCAAGATCTTCTGGTGTCTCTCCTGTTCCTATGAATGCTATGGATGAATTTGTCTCAGATACTGCTGAAAGTGCACCTCCACCCTTTGCTGTACCATCAAGTTTGGTTATGATAACTCCAGATATGCCGATAGATTCGTTAAAAGCACGAGCCTGTTCACTGGCCTGCTGACCTATTGCTGCATCCAGTACCAGCAGTTTGTAGTCAGGATCGCAGATAGCATGTATGTCTTCCATCTCTTTGATAAGGTCCTTCTCCAGAGCATGGCGACCTGCAGTGTCAATAATTTTTATATCATATTTTTCAAACTCTTTTAGTCCCCTTTTAACAATACCCACTGCATCTTCATTTCCTTCTTCCCCGTAAAATGCAACGTTAAGTCTCTCACATAATGTCTTAAGCTGCTGATAGGCGCCTGGTCTGAATGTGTCTGCGCAGATCACGGCAGGCCTGAGTCCCTTTTTCTGGAAGTAGCGGGCAAGCTTGGAAGTGGTTGTGGTCTTTCCGCTACCCTGAAGGCCTATCATCATTATCTTCTGTGGCTTTAATGGAATATCGGTTCCTTTGCCAATTATGCTGGTAAGTTCCTGATAGACTATCCTGATTACATGTTCCCTGGGATTCATACCCTTTGGAACCTCTTCTTTCAGGGCACGCTCCTTAATGTGCTTTGACATTGTCATGACCATTTTGACATTGACATCTGACTGGAGCAGTGCTCTCTGAATGTCCTTGACCACATCGTTGACAGTTTTTTCATCGATACGGCCGGAACTGACCAGCTTTTTTATTGCATCCTGAAGGGAACTTCCAAGTTTATCCATGACCATGGGTATCGTCCTTTGAGTTTATGTGAACTTTAATCTAAATATAATTCATGCTCTATAAAAACATCATGCTGAATTAAGTAATTTTCGAGACAAAAAAAGTTATTTGATTTAATTATTGAATAGCGGGGGATGGATTCGAACCATCGGTCTACGGGTTATGAGCCCGTCGGGATCTCCTGGCTACCCCACCCCGCTTCAATCATCAGGTATGTGGGATACGAAGTCCTATAATGATATAGCTTCATATAAAGCTTGCGTATGATCTGGCATATATCTGGTTTATAATAATAAATTATATAAATTAAAGAAGGTTCAATCTATTCAGATCGAATTTTAGAACTTAGATTTTAGAAATTACAGGAGTTTTCCAATTGACATTGCCGGATGAATTCAAATGTGTCGTCACAACATGGGATTATATATATTCACTCTGCAGGAATGTTGCAAATGATGTAAAGGAATCGGGGTATGAACCGGATATTATCATTGCTCTTGCCAGAGGAGGCTGGTTTGCCGGAAGGGTTATGTGTGATTTTCTGGGTCTGGATGACCTCTCAAGCCTTAAGGTAGAACATTATGTGGGAACTGCTGTCGCAGGAGATGAACCATACATAAGGTATCCTCTGGCAGGTTCTGTTGTAAAGGGGAAGAATGTTCTGATAGTGGATGACATTGTAGACACAGGCAAGAGTATGGTGCATGCAATGGAATATGTTTATGGGCAGGATCCATGCAATGTTAAGACCTCTTCTCTGCAGTATCTTAAGAGTTCAAAGATAAAACCTGATTACTGTGGTGAGATCTTACAGGACTGGGCATGGATTGTCTATCCCTGGAACTTTATTGAAGATATGACAGATATTGTTTTTGAACTGATGCTCAGGGAAAAGAGGGATGCATGGAGCATCCGGGATGTCAGAAACTGCCTGTATAGATATCATTCTATTGACCCCATCTCATTTGAGATTGCCCAGCCCGGCAGGATGAAAGAAATAATGGAAGAGCTTGAATGGACTGGCAAGGCAGTGTCATTCATGGATAACAATGCAAAATTCTGGAAACTGGCTGAATCACCTTAATGAGGTATTGAATTATGAATTCACATGCAGATATTGCAATAATTGGCGGCAGTGGAATATATGATGTAACCCTGTTTGAAGATCCACAGGAGATAAGGGTGGAAACTCCCTTTGGCCTTCCTTCAGATGATATCATGGTGGGTGAATATGACGGCACAAAAATATGTTTTCTGGCGCGTCATGGAAAAGGACACAGGATATCTCCTTCAGATCTCAATTACCGGGCAAATATCTATGCCCTGAAAAAACTGGGTGTCAGCAAGATAATCGCAGCCTCTGCAGTCGGAAGTCTGAACAGGGATATTGCACCACTGGATATAGTGATCCCTGATCAGCTGTATGATCGCACGAATTCCAGAAAAAACACTTTTTTTGAAAATGGAATTGTTGTGCACATGGGCTTTGCAGATCCTTTTTGTCCTGGCATGTCTGAGATACTTTATGATGTAATGATGTCCAGGGGGTATACTGCCCATAAAGGTGGAACCTACGTATGCATTGAAGGACCTCAGTTTTCAACCCGGGCAGAGTCCAGAGTATATCAGTCACTTGGATTTGATATTATCGGGATGACTGCACTGCCCGAAGCAAAGCTTGCAAGAGAAGCGGAAATGTGCTATTCAATGATATCCACGGTAACTGATTATGATGTATGGCGAGATGAGGAAGTAAATATTGCCTCTATAATGGAAAATGTTGCAAAGAATACAGAAGCTGTAAAGGATATCATAGCTTCTTCTATAGACGGAATTCAGGATATTCAGGAATGTACCTGCCAGAGCGCGCTGGATGGAGCTATAACCACTGATAGGAGTCTGATCTCCTATGAAACCTCTCGCAGGCTTGATCTTTTGTTAGGAAAATATATGGAGGAATAATATTTCCTCTATAGTGTCAGTTCCTTTCTGATAGATCTGGATGGATTTGATGAAATGATCGCTGCGCAATGTGATGAGTATAGCCGTACTACCCCTTCCCCCATAGCCAGTACACATTGCGCAAAATAAATTCTAAATTCTATGTTTAAATGGATATCTATTATGGTTCGCGCTGTTAATTGGTTCTGGTTTGCATTTGTTATATTGGATGAATGAAAGAAGAGTTTATATTATAATTTTGTAAATATTTCAGGTATATGAAGATTTTAATGGTATGAAGAGCAAACGTTATCTTATCTTCCTGATACTTTTTTCTAATTTTTATAAGATAAATATTTAAGCCAGCAGATTATAATAAGAATTAAGGTGGTGGGGAACCTGATGAATAATGCTAGAAAAACTCGTTTAGTCATAACTTTATCTATTATTACCGGATTAATGATAATTTTATCAGCAGCAGTGGTGGCTGCAGATAATGATCTTTTGATAGAGAAATCGGTGAAACCGGGAAATGAAGATGTTTTCAATTCCATTGGAGCCGGTTCTGTTTATGATGATAGTTTTTTCAATTTTTTTAAAAATGTTTTAGATCGGAACAGAGAAGATAATTCTGAATTTGGTGTTGCTTCTCAAAACGATATGGTTAGAGACTATGACTGTGATCAGCTTGTATCCAGGGCAAAACAGGGTGATTCCCAGTCAATTGAAGTTTTGATCTCATATCTCTCACAGGATGACGAAGAAATGCGCAGATGTGCCAGCCAGGCGCTTGTTGATGTTGGCACTCCTGCAGTAAATCCTTTAATAAGGGCATTAAACGAAAGTGATGTCTATACCAGATGGTATATCGAAGAAACTCTTATACGGATAGGGTCTCCCTCGGTATTGCCACTGATATCATCTCTGGATCATGAAAACCCTTCTGTGAAATGCAGCAGTATTGAAGTACTTGGTCGCATTGGTGATCGTCGTGCAGTCTCACCTATCATTGGAACCCTTTCTGATGATGACGCTGGCGTGCGGAGATGCTCTGTTGAGGCCCTTGGTCGTATTGGCGATTCCCGTGCTGTACCTCCATTAATTGATTCTCTCTCTGATGATGATGCTGGTGTTAGGAGCAGTTCTGCCGAGGCCCTTGGTCGTATTGGCGATTCCCGTGCTGTACCCCCATTAATTGATTCTCTCTCTGATGAGGATCGTGACGTAAGGGTCAAAGCAATACATTCTCTCACAGAGTTCAGGGATTCCAGGGCTGTGGAGCCACTTATTCAAAAAATGGGGGATCGCGATGAATATGTCAGGAAAAGTGCTGTTGAGGCTTTTGGGTCCATTAGAAATGAAATGGCTGCCATTCCCCTTATGCGTGCTTTGAAAGACGACGATGACAATGTGCGCAAAAGTGCTGTAGAGATACTGGGTAAAAATCAGGAGGCAAGAGCAGCCCGGGACATCGTTGATCTGCTTGATGACAGTAGTGGGGATGTGAGGAAAAGTGCATCCAATGCTCTTGTGGCAATCGGTGAACCCTCAGTAGAACCTCTTGTAAGGTCAATGAATAACAGAGACGATAACTTCAGGGATGAAGCTGTTTCCATAATGATACAGATTGGCGATCCTGCAGTTGATCCGCTGATCGAGTCACTGGGCAGTGAAGATAAAAGAGTCCAGTTGGGTATAATGTATGCACTGGGAGATATTGGAAATGACAGGGCAGTTATGCCGCTTATAGAGCTTCTTGGTAAAGAGGATACAGATGTCAGGATCGCAGCTGCAGATTCACTCAGCAGGATAGGAGATCCTGCAGTTGATCCTTTAATATCTGTACTTGACTTAGGAACTGACATTGATACTAATACCAGGAAAGCCGCACAGTTTGCACTCCTTGAGATCGGTAATGAAAGTGCAAGTGATACTCTTATAAGATCATTTGATCTGATGGATGATCAGGTCCATGGCTTAACAGATACTCCCATTGAACCTGAATTTAAAAAACCACAGATAACTTCTATCGAATGGATATTGGATCGTGAAGAAGAACAGGTTCGCAAAAGTACTGCAGCTGCACTTAATGAAATTGATGAACCTGATGCAAAAGCTCTTGCCCAGGCTCTGAATAGCGGTAGTAGAAGTTCAATTATAACGACTGCACACCGGATCGTCCAGCATTCCAACGATAAAGAGGGACTTGATAACATCAATGAAGCCCTTAGGAATGAAAAGGGTCATGTACGCATCAGTGCAATATTGATACTGGAAGAAATTGGATACAGGGGATCTGAAGAATTGTTGATCCACGTGCTGCTGAGGGATAATGATGAGATTAGAAACACCGCTGCATTTGCTCTTGGTGAAATGGGGACCAGTTCATCGACTGAACCTCTTCTTAGAGTGCTTATGAAGGATGACTATGATAATACAAGAAGCAGTGCAGCACTCTCACTTGGTAAAATAGATGATGAAAGGGCCACAGGCCAATTGATCCAGAGATTATCATATGAGAGTGAAGCATCTGTAAGAAGCAGTGCGGCACTCTCACTTGGTATGATCGGAAATGAACAGGCCGTTAAACCGCTTCTGTCGGCTCTGAGTGATTCTGATAGTGAGGTAAGATGGTATGCAGCCATATCTCTTGCAGAACTAAAAGATGAACGTTCCATCACATCTCTTGTCATAGCTCTCAATGATAATGACAAAAATGTAAGGGCCAGTTCGGCTTATGCACTTGGTGAGATCGGTGATGCAAAGGCAACTGAACCATTAATTGAGCTATTAGGTGATAGTGACAGAGATGTGCGTACCAGTGCTGCAGCAGCCCTTGGTAAGATAGGGGACAGGAAGGCAGTATCACCTCTTATCCGTTCCCTTAATGATGCAGATCGGGATGTCCGGATCAATGCCGCAGCATCTCTTGGAATTATCGGCGATGAAAGGGCCGTCAAGCCTCTCATAGATCTGCTGCAGGATTCTGATGATCAGGTCCGAAATTCAGCTTCAAATGCCCTTATAATGATTGGTGAACCTTCGGTGCTCCCCTTGATCGAATCATTTGAATATGGAGATGACAGAACAAGATGGATCACAATAGAAGTGCTAAGTCAGATAGGCGAGCCTGCAGTAAAACCCCTCATAGATTCACTGGAAAATGATGAAATAAAGAGGTATTCTGCCATGGCACTGATCGAAATAGGGGATAAAAGGGCTGCTGAACCGCTGGTCCAGGCATTCAGAAACGAAAGTTTGAAAGATCCTGAAAAATGAGGTGAAGTAAATATGGTCTGTGGCCGAATACACGGCGATCTGGATCACAGGCCATTTCACTTATATCTATATCTACATTTTTAATGGATAATTGTAATAGCCTCAGTAGGTATAGTCTATCTTTCTTGCAGCTGTTTCAATAGCTTCCATCAGACTATCCTTTGGCATGATCGTGGCAACAGGAATATGTATGATTTTTTCAATGGTAGGGCTTACAATAGGTGCACATACCAGTGCTTTTGCACCCTCTCTTTCAGCTCTTACTGCAGCTACAATGGCATCTTCCATAGTGGAAGCAGAATATTCCCGGATGGTCAGGAGTTTTCCTCCAACCTTCCTTTTTGTCTCATTGATATTGTCCAGTACATGGCGGGCTGCAATTATTGCAATAAAATCTCCATGTTCTGGTTCTTCAAGACCTCTGATAGTGTTCACGATATGACGAAGTGTCTTTACATTTGGCTCCCTGGTACCGGAAACTATTTTATAGAGGGTGCTTGCTGAAATTCCTGAAATCTGGGAGAATTCTACCACTGTCATGTTCAGATCATCTTTTATAACTTCTGCGAACGTCTTCTGGAATTCCTCGTCGCTCTTGAATGCGGCATCAATTACCTTGTCGGCAGCTTTCATATAATATCAGTTCCATAAATAATACAAATTTCATAGATCAATATAGGTGTATTTTTATCCATTCTGCTACTATATGCCTGATATAAGCTACAATGGACATTTAAATCTATTTATTTCCCTTTTGTATACTAAATTTAATATTATTAATACTTTTAGGTAATATATTCATTTTTTCCGGAAAATGATATATATTATATTTAATAAACAATATAGTATAAATGATCGAGGTGATCTTATTGAACATTATAGAAACTAAATTTAAAAAAGCCGCAATTATCTCAATTTTAGTGCTTATGGGTGCGGTCTTCCTATCCGGCTGTGCTGCTCTTGATGAAAGAACACTCACTTTTGGCTATCAGCCCAGTACACACCAGGTAGCCTATATGGTAGCTGAGGACAGAGGCTGGTGGCAGGAAGATCTTGCTCCCTATGGAATAGACCGAATCGATGACAGAGAATTTGCAACTGGAGCTCCGGAAATGCAGGCAATGATGGCAGGACATCTTGACGTTGCCTATGTTGGTGCAGCGCCTGTAATTTCTGCACTGGATAAAGGACTTGATGCAAAGATCGTTGCAGGTGTGCAGACCCAGGGCTCAAGTCTTGTGCTTAGCAATGAACTTGCAGAGACCTATAATTCCCCAGAGGATCTGAAGGGTCTAAAGATCGCCACATTCCCACCTGGAACAATCCAGGATACCATAATAAAAACATGGTTAGCGGACAATGGCATTGACCCTCAAAACGACCTTGAGATAGTAGGTATGGGACCTGGTGAAGCTATCACTGCGATATCAGCAGGCCATGTAGATGGTGTATTTCTGCCACATCCTGCTCCATCAATAATTGAGAGTGAAGGCTATGGTTTGACCGTATTAGAATCTGGAGAAATAGCTCCCCACCATGCCTGCTGTGTCCTTGTAGTTTCGGGAGAACTGATACGTGAAGAGCCTGAACTTGTTGAACAGATCGTCAGGACTCATATCAAAGCTACCGAATACATAAAGGATAATCCTGATGAAGCTGCAGAAGTATTCTCACAATACACCGGATGGAGCGTGGCAGATACCAAGAAATCTCTGGAAGAATGGGATGGTGAATGGGTTTCTGATCCAAACATACTGGCAGATTCTACTGTAGCTTATGCCCAGCAGCAATATAATCTGGGATACATAGATACACTTCTAACAGAAGATGATATCTTTGATCTTAGCTTTTATGAAGCCGCAGTGAACTGATCATTCTGTGTAATAAATGATAAGATACATTAATGGTCAGAACACTATAGCTAAGTCTGCGACAGAGGGTACTGGGCTTACCAGGATCCTCTAATCTTTTAATCAATTTCAATGAACAACTACCGGTGACCAGATGATCAGGAATATAGTATCATTTATAAGAAATAGGAATATAGAAATTGCTTCCCTTATAGGTGCAATTGTTCTCTGGCAATTTATTGCAGATGTAATCGTTCAGAGAAAACTATTCCTTCCAAGTTTCACTGATGTGGTATCTTCTTTTTTAAGAGTTGTTGAAACCGGTGTACTGTTCACTGATATTCAGGTCAGTCTGCTACATTTTGGAATCGGTATAGGTTCTGCGTTTTTCATAGGAATTCCAGTAGGTGTTCTCATGGGCTGGTTCAATACAGGAAACCGTATAATGGACCCAATTGTTGAAATATTGCGTCCCATCCCTCCACTTGCATGGATCCCTTTTGCACTGATATGGCTCGGCCTGACTCATACCGCAGCTGGATTTGTGGTTTTTGTTGGTGCAGTTTTTCCGATTGTGATAAATACGTATACAGGCTTTAAGGGTGTTTCAAGAATCTATGTGGAAGCTGCAAAGGTACTGGGCTGTACACGTGACCGTGATCTCATAAGGCATGTAGCTTTTCCTTCAGCAATGCCTTCGATCACTGCCGGAATAAGGATCGGTATGGGTGTTGGATGGATGTGTCTGGTGGCTGCAGAACTATTTGGAGTAAGCAGGTTTGGACTGGGTTATAAAATATGGTTCCATTATTCCCTTCACCAGATGGATTTTGTACTCACCTACATGCTCCTGCTTGGAATGATCGGTCTGTTGATAGATAAAGGATTCAGACGTATAGTGGATGTCTATCTTCTCAAATGGCGCAGGGGAGTTGTAGTATAATGGGCATGCTTGAGATAAAAGTATCAAAAGTATTTGAAAAAGATAAGGATTCCACAATGGCCCTCAAGGATATCAATCTCACAGTAAAGGATGGTGAGTTTGTATGCCTTATCGGTCCATCAGGCTGTGGCAAAACAACACTCTTAAGGCTGGTTGCCGGACTTGAGCCACCTACAAGTGGTGACATCATACTGGATGGGAAAAGGATCATGGGTCCGGATCCCAAAAAAGGTATGGTGTTCCAGGAATACTCACTTTTCCCGTGGAGAAATGTTATCCGGAACGTTTCCTTTGGACTTGAAATGCAGGGTATGGCGAAAGATGAGTCTGAAAAAATAGCAGAAAAATATATCAGGATGGTTGGTCTTGAGCAATTCAAATACAGCTATCCCCATGAACTATCCGGAGGGATGCGTCAGAGAGTTGCGATTGCCAGAGCACTTGCTAATAATCCCAAAATTCTTCTCATGGATGAGCCTTTTGGAGCTCTGGATGCCCAGACCCGAAATGAACTTCAGATTGAACTTCTTGATGTCTGGAAGGAAGAAAATATCACAATACTGTTTGTAACACACAGTGTGGATGAGGCTGTATTTCTGGCAGACCGGATAGCAGTGATGACCTCACGTCCAGGAGAAATTAAAGAGATAATTGATGTGGATATTTCCCGTCCCCGTGAAAGAACAAGCCCGGAAGCAAACCGAATAAGGAACAGGATTCTCAGGTTACTGGAAGAGGAAAGAAAAAGTACAAAAAATGAGTGATATGTCATACTGATCTGACAATGACCTTTGTACCTGATTCTATCTCTTTTACATTGACCTTTCCCACAAGTTCAAGAACTTCGCTTGACCTGACAAAACCTATAGAACATCCAGGCCTTACAAACATCTTCCCTTTACTGATCGCAGCCTGATCAATGGTGCTGTTGTCAAGTATCATCAGTTCAGAATTCACTTCAATGCTGCCTTTTATATGACAACTTGATCCTATCACTGCACTTTTGGCACTGATATCTCTGTTAACGGTACATCTCTTTCCAAGTTCAAGTTTACCAGATACCTCAAGTCCTTTCCAGAAATTAACACCGCTACCTGTCAGAAGATTTCCTTCAATTATGAGATCCTCTTCAAAATAGGCTCCTTTCTGAACTATATATGTACCGGTGGGTGAATGATATTTTATAAAGCTGTTTTCCATTATATCACATTTCAAATATTGTTTTCTGAGATAGATTATTCAGGTTCGTTTGTATCCTTTATGCATCTGATATAGATGCCGGTAGATATCATGATCAGTGCAGCCGTTGTTGTTGACATTTTATCCTGATCGATATTACTTTTGCAAATTTGATTTTCCAGCCACTGTATTGATGATTGAAGTTCATTACAGTGTCCGGAATATATCAGTGCCTGTAAAGCAATGTTGCTGGTAGCAAGATATTTCCATCCTCCACTTTCGTTGCGCTGGCTTAATATCCATTTCGAATGATCATCTATGAACCTGCTATATTTTTCATGTTCACCCAGTTGCGCCTGTTTTGAAAGTGCTGTAACAATCAGTGACACAGTTCCGGTATGCTTCCATTCACTGCTGAAATTATTCATAAGCCAAACACAGCCTTCCTTGTTGTACACTCCTGCATCTGCAAGGGCAATAAGTGCATATGATGTATCATAAACATCACAATTCCATGAACCTTCTGATTGTCCCTCTTCCAGACGTTTTATCAGTGAATTGTATACTATCCCTGCATCAATAAGTGCAGAACAGGCACGTGCAATATCCCTGATAGACTCATAACATCTGCTGCTATCTATAATCAGATCTAAAACATGTTTGTCTATAATCTCCTGTGGAATTATTTCTTTCCACAGACAGTAAGCTGAAACCACACGGGATAATTCTTTTATTCCGTTTGGACCTCTCTTTTCAATATAATCAATCAGTATTTTTGCAAAGTCAGTGTTCATCTATCTCCAGAATAAATCATTATATTTTATCTGCTCTTCGATTTATGCCACATTTTTGTGATATTAATATTATCTCACTGTTTTTCAATTAAAAGAATATCTCAACCTTAAATAATATATCTGTGTCTGTCACTGTATTCTCTCTGCTTGCCCGGATTCCAGCGGCTGACATGTCCAAAATATCCGGTAACCCTTGAAATATAGTCCACTATCTCATTTGCACATATCATACACTTGCTGGATCTGCCTTTTGAGACATGACCCTTTATGCATATTGAATAATCCGGGGAGAAACAGAAGTATGCAAGTTTTGTTCGGGATAGCTTTTCAACCATCTCGTTTAGTCCTTCTGGATCAGGGGTACTTTCTCCCATCCATATATGTGCTATAGCTCCCCCTGTGAAAAATGGATGCATATCTGATTCCACCTGCAGCTTTTCAGATAGGGGAATACTTGAGTTGTAGGGTACATGGGTGGAATTGGTATAATAGACTGAATTTCCATCACCCTGAAATGCTGCTTTATTTCCAAACTCTGATTTGTCCAGCATTGCCAGTCGGTGTGCCGTACTCTCTGCAGGTGTCTGCTCGAATGTATAGGTTATTTCGTCCGTTTCACTGTATTTATTAATTCTCTCAGCCATATAACCAATGATCTTTTTTCCAAGTTCAGTTTGATTTACCAGAGGATCTCCAGTAAGGTTGACAAGACATTCGTTCAGGCCAACTACTCCAAAGGTGAGATGTCTGGTACTGAAATTGTAATAGTCAGGGCCTTGATCACTTTTCTGTAGCAACCAGGGAAGAATGTTCCATTCATAAAGCGATCGGCGAATAATATCCTGTCCCTGGAGTAATGCAAGGCGTGCAGTATTCATGATTTTATCAAGACAGATAAAAAATTTATCTATATCTGCAGCTTCCAGTGCTATTCGTGGAAGGTTAACAGTTACTATCTTATTTGAACCGGTTCCCATTCCACCTGCAGTCCATATGCCGCCTGCATGTTTAACCAGGAGCCTGCAGCACATAGCCTGGATAGAATCCTCCTCTAGATAATCTGCAGCAAGATTGAGAAAATAAGGTGCACCTGTAGAAGAGGCTGCCTTCATGGTATCTATCCATAAAGGATCTTTGAAATTATGGTCTTTTGTTATAGCAGTGGTTATCAGAGGAAATGTAAATGGTGCTCCGCAGGCATCACCCCTGCCTGCAATTTCCATAACTGCTCTGTATATTCGTCGGGCCTCATCTTCGAAATCGGAATAGGTATCCTTTAAAAACTCTCCTGCATATATCGCTTTTTCTTCTTTTAGTGAAGGAGGACACTGAATGCGCAGCCCTATATTTGTAAAGCAACTCTGTGCTCCGGTTCTGTTGGCCTGGTTCATCTGGAATACGAATCCCTGTATGATCTGTGATAGCCGCTCATCGTCTATGCTGTCATGGTGCAGATGTGGTGCCAGCAGCCAGTTAAAATAGTCCACAGCCTGTGCTCCTGCAAAAAATTGCTGTGAGTGTATCATGAAAGACATTGTATGATATACTGCAGAGTCGAATTTTCTTGCAGGCCGGCTTTTTGTATGTGGAAATTTCAATCCGTCCATCAAAAATGTTCTGGCATCAATTCCATTGCAGTATGGTCGAAATGGTGAGTGCAGATCATGGATATGTATTCTTCCCTGCAGGTGTGCTGCTTTGATGGCAGGAGAATACAATTTTTCAAGTGCATATCTTTTATTTATCTGTGAACTTAGATGAATATCTATAAGGGATGGGCTCTGCTGAACATTTGAATTTTCTCTCAGTAACCAGTTCCTGTTATCAAGTGCATCCTCAACCAGTTCTACAGGATCGGTAAAATCCAGCCGGTCAATATTGCTCCCTGAACCCCTTTCCATGTATGAAAATTGATCAGTATCATTAAATAACCTGTTGGCAGGACAATAATTTGAAGATTCTCATCGTGTATCAATTTCTGCGACTATGTCCACTATATTCCTGAAACACTCGGTCCATTGTGATGTTTTCTGAGCATATGAACTCACAGAGCCTTTATCTGCATTTCTGGAAATTTCGTTTTCAAGTGGAAGCCTTGCAATAAGCGGGATATTATATTTTTTGCAGGTATCCACTACAGCACCACTGGAAAATAGGTCAATTCTATTATGGCATATGTTACAGGTTGCACTGCTCATATTTTCAACAAGTCCCAGAACAGGTAATTTCAATGACCTGGCAAAATTGATGGATTTTATTACACTGTTAAGCGCCACTTCCTGCGGTGTTGTGACTATGATCACGCCGTCACATTCAGGCATAAATTTTGCAATGGTCAGTGCCTCATCACCTGTGCCAGGCGGCAGGTCCACAATTAAAAAATCAAGACTGCCCCACTTTACATCCTGCAGGAATTGTCTGATAACCCTTATCTTGACCGGCCCCCTCCATATAACTGGGGTATCGTTACTGTTTACCAGCAATTCGATTGACATGATCTTTAGATTATCCGTTACCTTGAAGGGATCAAGACCTTTTCTTTTTTCACCAGTAGCTGCAGCATTGATACCATACATCTTTGGTACACTGGGCCCGTGTATATCCCCGTCAAGCAGGCCTACCTGAAATCCTCTATGTGCCAGACTGGATGCCAGGTGTGTGGCAACTGTACTTTTTCCAACTCCGCCCTTTCCACTCATGACAATTATTCGATGTTTTACATTCTTCAGGTTATCAGCTATATTTGAATTCTGTTTTCCTGAGAGAATATTTTCAGAAGTATACATCTTTTGCCGTTTCATCCGGTTTCCTCAAAAATATATTTAGAATCAATACAAATCAATATCTTCAATTCAATATACTCTCAGTACAATGCCTCTGAGCAGTCGCCCGAGAATATCAGATCCCGTTATTATCCTCCTCTGGTTCTCATCCTCTGCCCAGTATATAATCAGGTCAAGGTCGATCACATGATCTTTTTCGTGTAGCGGATAGACCTTTAATCTGCGTATTACCTGTTCCAGCCTGGTGTCAGGAGATGTTACTATAACAGGAGTGTGGCAGTAGTTGAGTGTATAGAATGGTCCTTCTTTATATATTGCATCCCTTAGGAAATCATCTGCATCGATAACCATTCTGGGATCATCATCTTCATCGGTTATTATGACCCACTTTTTCCCGGAAGACTGAATTCTCTGGAGGAAAGGATCATCAGGATCTCTTTTGATATCCGGAAATACAGGATAATTTCCTCTAAATGGAATTGATATTATACTCCGGGGATCAATAATGGAACCTTCATTCTCAATTCTCACATCATCCATTGCAAGGAAATTAAGCGCTCCAAGACCTTCCAGCTTACCGATATCCGTCTTTGAAGATTCGATATGTTTCTCCAGCATTACCATAAGTGATCTTTCCCTGAAAAGCTGGAGTTCTTCCTTCCCAAGCCACCGGTCCAGAAGTATGGCCGATGGCTTTGCTACCGGATAGAGCAGTATCTGATAGAATTTTATCATCGGGATCATATAAGCTCCCACACGCAGTGTGTGGCGGGAGAAATATGCCTGGGGTACGATCTCACCAAAACAGGTAATGCCAATGGTAGAGAATGCAAATGCTGCAGCACCGCTCATAACCGATTCAGTGAGCAGTGCAATCAGTACGTTAACTGCAACGTTACCCCACAGCAGTGTTGTTAGGAGAAAATTGGAATCTTCCCTGACCTCAAGGATCTTTTTAGCGTTCTTACTACCAGCCTCGGATTCAATTTCAAGCTTTAGTCGGCTGAGTCCGAATAATCCTATGGTAAGTCCTGCAAATAATCCCGACTGTATGAGACAGAGTACAATAAATATCCATGTTAGTTCCATTTTTACCTGATAACCTCACATTTCTGATAGTTTTTTCCAGTATCTTTTTAATGGGTCAATATATTTTGAGGGTATAACTATATATGATTATATACAGTTTTGAGCCGGATTTTTTTCCATATAATGCTCCGGATTGTATTTCCATGTTCCTTAAGCAAATATGGCATTTTTTTTAGCTACTGAACATACTGTTTCTGTCATTCTACTCTTGTAACAATTCCTTTGAGAAGTCTACCCAGGATATCCGAGCCTGTTATTATTCTTCTCTGATTTTTGTCCTCTGCCCAGTATATGATCAGGTCAAGGTCGATCACGTGATCCCTTTCATGTAGTGGATATACTTTTAATCTGCGTATTACCTGCTCCAGGCGGGTGCTGGGCGAGGTTACAATGACTGGATGATGGCAATGGGTGAGTGGATAGAATGGTCCTGGTTTGTATATCGCATCCCTGACAAAGCTGTCTGCATCAATAACCATTCTTGCCTGATCGGTTTCATCGGTTACTATTACCCATTTTTTCCCTGAGGACTGAACCTGTTTCAGGAAGGGATCATCTGGGTTTTTTTCCACATGGGGAAAGAGAGGCTTGCTATTTCTGAAAGGAAGTGTGATTATGCTTTCCGAATTAATGATGGATCCTTCTTTTTCTATTTTCACATCATCCATTGCAAGGAAGTTGATGGCACCAAGACCCTCCAGTTTCCCTATATCTGTTTTGGTTGACTTGATATGCTTTTGCAGCATGAAAGTGAATGCTCTTTCCTTGAGAAGCTGTAATTCCTCCTTCCCAAGCCATTTATCCAGCAGTATTGCTGATGGCTTTGCTACTGGATATAACAGTATCTGATAGAACCTGATCATTGGGACAAGATATACTCCTATTCTCAGAGCATGGCGGGAGAGGTATGCCTGGGGCATGATTTCTCCAAAAACAGTGATCACCAGGGTAGAGAATGCAAATGCTGCAGCACCGCTCATAACTGATTCAGTGAGCAGTGCAATCAGTACGTTAACTGCAACGTTACCCCACAGCAGTGTTGTGAGGAGAAAATTGGAATCTTTCCTTACTTTGAGGATCTTCTGTGCATTGATGTTGTCAGAACCAGCCTCAATTTCAAGTTTCAGTCTGCTGAGTCCAAATAGTCCTATTGTAAGTCCTGAAAAAACCGCTGATTGGAGCAGACAGAGGCATATCAGTATCCATGTTACGATCATTTTAAATCTATGGCCTCTTGATACATAGTGTAAAATAATAAGGCAGGAAAGTTTGCTTCTTCATTTCTGATCTTTGAATAACCTATTGAATGCTATCTACTACCAGATATAATACCGTATTATTCAGTTATAAATATTTTGATGTTGAGCAAAAAGAGATATTATTTCGACCCTGCTCAGCGCAACAATAATTAATGACCAGCATTTAAATTAAAATCAATAAAATTGAAAAGGTGAATCTGATGAATTCATTTACTCCTGTATCCTCTGTAGGTGAGAGAGAACTTATAAGGCGTCTCTCCAGAATATTTTACCAGGACTCAAACCGGGATGTCCTGATAGGTCCCGGAAAGGATGACTGTGCTGTTCTTTCAGCCGGTGATGGTGAATGTATTGTGGTAACCACTGATATGCTTCACAGAACAACTGATTTTCCACAGCAGATGTCAGGATGGCAGATAGGCTGGATGTCTGCTGCTGTAAACCTTAGTGATATTGCTGCCATGGGTGCAAATCCCTGCGGAATTCTTGCTGCAATAGGCTTGCAATCCGACTGTGATGTTGGATTTGTGGAGGAGATTGCCAGGGGACTGCATGCATGTGCAGCTTCCTGTGGAACTTCTGTTATAGGTGGGGATATTGATACCCATGATGAGCTGACCATCACCGGAACGGCAGTTGGAAAAGTGTCAGAGGATCGATTGCTTACAAGAAAAGGTGCAAAACCAGGTGATATGGTATGTGTTACAGGCTATGCAGGTTCGGCAGGTGCTGCTCTTTATGCCCTTGAAAATAATATAGAAACCAGTGAATCATTGCTAAAAAAGCTGTTTGAACCCATACCAAGGGTCAGGGAATCTCTCTCCCTTGCAGACTCAGGTGCCGTCACATCAATGATGGATACCAGTGACGGGATAGCAATTTCTCTCTATGATCTTGCAGATGCTTCAGATGTAGGCTTTATTATCTATGAGGACAGACTGCCTCTTCAGGACGATTTAAAGCAACTCATACATGAACCGGAAAGACTCCTTGATTATTCTCTCTATTCAGGCGGTGATTTTGAACTCCTGTTCACACTCAGCCCTGAAAAAGTCTCTGACGCCACAAAAACATGTGATTTTACAATAATCGGTAAGGTAGCTGAAAAGGACATGGGAATAACACTTGAACGCCCACAGGCAAATAACCTTTCTATTAGTAGAAAGGGTTATCTGCAATTAAAGGATACGGATTGAATATAACTTTCACAGGTAGGTAATACTATGAATTTATTTAACAAACTTCTCCCAGTTAAAGAAATATCTATGAAAAAATTAAGTTTTTTAGTTTTAGCAGCGATTATTTTACTATTATTAACAGCTCCAATGGCAGCATCAGAAAATAACAGTGCTACTATTGACCCTTCAACTTCAACATTTGATAAAAAGCTCTCAGAACAAGAAAATGTTACTACCACTATTACCTGGAATGATGCAGAAAATGTGACCCTTATTGAGGTCGATGGTTCTCCCCTTGAGAATAATACCGATTATAAAATTACGGATGACGATGACTCTAACGCTACATTAATTATCTTAAAAGAGTATTTAAGTGAGCAGGATACGGGTAATATTGATTTTTCAATATTTTTCAATGTAGGTGATTCTTCTACTTTTACTATTACAATTGAGGATAGTACCGAATCCGCTACTATTGCCCCCTCAACTTCAACATTTGATAAAAAGCTCTCAGAACAAGAAAATGTTACTACCACTATTACCTGGAATGATGCAGAAAATGTGACCCTTATTGAGGTCGATGGTTCTCCCCTTGAGAATAATACCGATTATAAAATTACGGATGACGATGACTCTAACGCTACATTAATTATCTTAAAAGAGTATTTAAGTGAGCAGGATACGGGTAATATTGATTTTTCAATATTTTTCAATGTAGGTGATTTCTCTACTTTTACTATTACAATTGAGGATAGTACACCAAAACCTGCAACAATTGAACCTACTAATGCAAACTTCGATAGAGATAAACCTGAAGATTTAATAACTGTTATTACCTGGAATGATGCAGAAAATGTGACCCTTATTGAGGTCGATGGTTCTCCCCTTGAGAATAATACCGATTATAAAATTACGGATGACGATGGCTCTACTGCTACATTAACTATCTTAAAAGAGTATTTAAATAAGCAAGATACCGGTGATATTGAACTTTTAATCGACTTTGATATTGGTGAGGCTAAGTTTACTATAACTATTCATCCAAAAGGCTACTCCACAGGTAACCGAATATGGGATGCTGACCACAATCTTTCTTTAAAATATGAGTGGAATGCCAAAAGCTTTTCAGGCTTTTACTATGACCTGGATACTGGAATGAGTTCTGAAAGCATGACTATAGAGCTTTTAGACTATAACAATCGAAGAGTAGATGATGGAAATCTAAGATATATAACTGAACCTGTGATGACCGGATTTGAATATGGCGGTTTTGGTGATTATCAGGTGATTGGCTTTATGGCTGACAGATACTTTGCCGGATATACTGCTGCTAATACTACTTTCCTGAATCGTGATGTCAGCATGATGGCAGATGGTCAGCTTTCAAAGGTTCTGATTGATACCGATGACAGGCGTTCAGTATTCACCGGTTCATCTCTGGTTCTTGAAGATGGGTATGTGATCAATATTGTGGAGATAGATGTAAGTGGTGACCGTGTTTTCCTGACACTGAGCCGGGATGGAAGGGAGGTTGACAGTGCCATTCTTTCATCAGGTGATATCTATGTGTATGAGAGGGATATTGGTCATACTGATGACGTACCTGTGATTGCAGCCCGCATTTCAAGTGTTTTCAGAGGAACTGAGACAAACGCTGTGTTTATTGAAGGTATTTTCCAGATATCTGATGATTACGTTTCCATTGAACAGGGTGAAAAGTTTGGCAGAATGGAGATATCGTCCATAAGTGAAACCTCAATTGAGATGAGAAATGATGGCTCCTTTAATCTTCGCCAGGGAACTACAATTGACATAATGGGTGACCTTAAATTTATTGTTGCAGATTCTGGTACAATCAGGTTTGCACCATTTGTGGATATTACAGAACCAGGTGTACATGAGATCCGGGGAACAGTTGCAGAAAACGAGGGCCTGACATGGACTCCATTGAACTTCGAAGGGTTCTATTATGATATAGATGAAGGATTGATGACAGAGTCTCTGGAACTTGACTACAGTGGTAGATCTGTAGGGGATGGAGACCTTAGATATGAAACTGTACCTGCACTTGTAAGCTTTGAACAGAGCAACTTTGGATCGTATGAAGTAATTGGATTTATGGCAGAGAAGTATTTTGCAGGTTATACCGCAGCTAATACTACTTTCCTGAATCGTGATGTCAGCATGATGGCAGATGGTCAGCTGTCAAAAGTGCTTCTTGATAATGATAATCGCAGGACCCTGTACACTGGCTCTTCTCTGGTTCTGGAAGAAGGATATGTTCTAAGGATACAGGAGATCGACCTTGACGGTAATAATGTACTGGTATCCCTGACAAAGGACGGCTCAGAGGTTGATTCCTATGCTATTGTGGGAGCTGGTCAGAATTATGTATATGAGAGGGACCTTGGATCAGCTGACGATGTTCCAATAATCATTGTAAAGATCGATAGCATTTTCAGGGGTACTGAGACCAATGCTATTTTCATTGGTGGTATCTTCCAGATATCCGATGATTATCAGCTGATCGAAACTGGTGATAAATTTGGAAAGATGGAAGTTGATTCCATAACCGAAAACCGTATTGTTATGACAAACGACGGTGGATTTTCACTTAGCAGAGGCAGTACAATTGATATCATGGGAGATATCAAATTCAAAGTAGCTGATGATCATCCTGATGTAAGATACTATCCATTTGTTGAGCGAACAATTGCAGGTGATTCTCTTGATCTGGACATGCCATCAACAGCGGTTATGGATTCCACACTCACCATAACTGTAACTTCAAGAGGTGCAGGGGTTGAGGATGTTAATGTCAGATTTGGTGGAGAGAATATTGGAACCACAGACAGGGATGGTGAACTTAGATATATACCAACAGAGGCAGGTACTTTTACAGTGGAGGCCCAGAAAACTGGATATATCTCAGCTACAGGAAATGTTGAGGTTATTTCTCCTGATGATGAAGATCGCATGATGAGCATTGAGGTGTCACCTGAGACCATATACGAGGGCAGTTCAATGGAGATCAGAATTGTCACTGCTATTGGTGCTGAACCCATGGAAGGTGTGGAGGTATTCTATGATGGTAATTCTATGGGACTGACCGATGAAGATGGTACTGTGGACCCCAGAACTGCCCGAGAGCCCGGAATGCATAAAATAACTGCGTACAAGGAAGGTTATCTTGAGGCAGAGAGGAATATTGAGGTCATTGCTCTGGAGGCAGATTTTGAATTCTCCAATCTTGTGATCTCTCCTGAAGAGGTCAGACAGGGCAGGGATGTTACAATTTCTGTGGATGTTGAAAATACAGGGACTGCAGAGGGTGAATACAATGTTGATCTCATGATCAATGGAAATGTAACCGATACAAAGCTGATATCCCTTGGTGTAGGTAATTCAACAACACTGGAATTTGTGCATACAGCGGGTGAGCCAGGTAACTATACTGTAAATGTTAATGGACTGGAAGGAACTTTTGAAGTTATTGAGGGCAGGAGCATATTCTGGTATGTACTGGGAGTTCTGATCATTGCCGGTGCAGCTGGCACAGCATACATGTTCACGGCAGGAGGATGGACTGTTGAGATGCTCAGGGCCCGATTAATGGAACTTACATCACAGATATCAGAAATGATTGATCAGATAAGATCCAGATAACCAGGACGGCATTTACGATATGGAATGGCAGGGAACAAAATAGGTTTTGCTCCCTACCCCACTTTCCTTTTCCTGCACTTTTTTTACCTCTTTTTTTAAGTTATTTTTTTAAAGAACAATACCCTGGAGACTAACATAATCGTTTTTTTCAAAAAACCTGCCCGGGTCTATCGGATCATCATCTGCATTTTTACTGGTTTTCTACATTAGTTCCTAAACTAAGTTTCTGAACTAAAATCGCAAACTTAATGTTCTTCAGGGGAATCTCTTCATTAACTGCATGTAAAAAGGAGCAGGTTGATGGATCGTCTGAGAATATGTGGTATTTATGCTGGCATTATATTTTTTGTGGCTGCTATTGCTTTGATTTTTTCATTTTCAGCTGCAGCTGACCAGAATGTTCCTGCTATAACAATTGATTCTGATTACGAGGTATATCCTGACAGAATGCAGGTACACGTTTCCAAGGAAGTTGTATTCAAAAATACAGATGCTTCTACGAGCTACAGGAGAGGCTATTATGATCGTATGTATTCTCATATCCCGGATGGTGCTGAGAATATACAGATATATGGTGCAAAGGGTGATCTGGTTTACCATGGTCCAGGCCATGATGAGCCATTCTATACAATTGAGTTCCCGGAACGTGTATGGTATGGTAACCATTATTCATTCAATATTGAATATGACCTTGTGATTGAGAGTCTCATTTCTGATAGTATCATGGCCTTCAACGTTGATGAAAGAGGGGATGACGTGGAGGTTTGTATCAAAGTTCCTGATGCATTTGACGTTTATTTTGATCCCGGAATATATGAAATGGATGAAGTGGATGGATATTATATCTTCAATTCCAGGCCCGAAAATGAGTGGACCAGGGCACATGCATTTGAAATATATGGTAACAGCTCAAGGGAATCTATCAGCAGGAATGTAAAACTTTCTCAGGGGGATCTGCAGGTAACAGTGAACCATTACAGTGGTGAGGAGCAGTGGGCTCTTGGAATGCTTAGAATAGCTGAAATGACTCTTCCCATACTGGAAAATATTACAGGCATTCCATATCCTGCAGACTATGATATTACAATCACACAGGCAAGCAAAGCTGATACCTCAGGATATGGTGGAATGAATCGTGGGGCAGATGGGATATGTCTTCTGCACAGTGAAGGATACGATATACTCATTCATGAACTGGCGCATTACTGGACACGAGACCACGGGTTTGAGCATGTCTGGCTTGATGAGGGATATGCTGATCTGTATACCTATCTGGTGCTTGAGAGAATAGATCCGGAATATGCGGAAAAAAGAAAAGAGAGATTTTTCAGCCAGTATGAAAACCTTAAATGCTGCTATGATTTTCCACTGGCCGACTGGGATGTTCCAGACAATCTGGATCAGAGAAATTACACAGAAACGGAATTCGGCTACAAGAAAGCCTTTGTAACTGTGTATAATTTATATAATGACTATGGTCTGGAACATATGATGAACTTACATTCTGGGCTTTTGATCCCAGTAAGTTAAAAGTTCTTTTGTTAAATCTCTGTATTCTTTACCCTTCTCAGTCATAACAAAGATGTTGCTTCTCTGTTCGATCAACCCTTTATCTTTCAGATCATTTATGTACTTCTTTGCAATGCTTGAGTTAAGGTTTGCTCCGTATACGATCTTTGTCTTTGTAGCTCCGTTTGAAGCTATGTTCAATATATCCAGTACTATATCTGTTCTGCTTCTGCGAATTTTAATACCCCCGTTCCCAAAGTTTATATTCCTATAACGGTATTATATATCTCTGTTTTTCACGTTGCGAATGTGTTTTTACTGTAAGCCACTGTAACTCCATTAAGAACCATTCTTCCCCAGTATAAGTAAGAAACAATAATATATAACTGTTTTCCGGTTTATTATATTTAATATGTAATTTATATGATAGGTATTTCATTTAATGCTGAAAAAATATTTGGTAAATGACTGATATTGCCAGATAATGCCTTTACAGTATTTATTTCAGGATATCCGGAATGTGCAGAATTTATCTATTCCGAATGGATTTATGTTAAAATCCAGGAGACTTTTGTATTACTGTAGACTGTTGACATTAAATGATCATTTCAGAAGACTATCATTTGATTTTACCATTGTTTAGTCTCTAAAAAGAATAACTGATCATACGTACTATTGTCAGAAACAATATTTCGAAGTATTAATTCTTAACTATGTTTCATATTCTTATTTAAGCTGAAAAAAGATAAGGATTATTGTGGTTGTTGTGGGAATAGTGGGGGACCTGATAACTTCACGGTTACAAAGGATGAGACCAATCATCCCTCCTAATTTGACATATCTCTCTAAATCCGTGAAGTTATCAGGACACCGATTTTAGTTTTTTAAATATCAGATCCGTGAACTTGTGTTTTCAATTGATGCTTTTTATATCTGATAACCTGGATATAAGATTTTTGTTTTAACTTTTCTGTGCTGGATCAGGTACCTGATTTAACTGATCTGAAGAATTACTAAATAGTACTGAAAATCCACCATTCCAGAGGTTATTATCTATTGAAGTGATGTGGCAGAATGGATTCCAATTCTGTACAAATGTTACTAATTATTGTTTCAGAACCGTCTTCTGCATCTGGTTTTCTAACTTTTACTTCTTATTGGTATTTAATACTTCTCTCTTATAGAAAGTAATGTAGCAGTTATGGGATGGAGTGGGGTCCAGATGCCTTCACATTTGAGTGGATGTTTTCAGAACTAGGTGGAAGCGTCCTGTAGCGTCAATAGGTGGCGTTTGTGAGCATCTGTGAATGCCGGTTATCCTGAATAGCTCATAGCTGTGCAGGTTTAGAAATAAATTGGAATTTCATAAGATGGAGGTAAATAGATATGCGATGGAAATTGAGTGTAATTTTACTCGCAGCAATGGTATGCCTTGCGTTAACAGGCGTATCCGCAGCACAGGATAACAACTGTGATGTAAAATTCTGCTGGGAAAAACCATGCGGTACAAAAGTGATTGACTGCGACACTGAAGTAACTCATGTATTGAATGATTTTAAAACAACACCCGCAATTAAGGAAAGTGTAAATGGGGTAGTTTATCTCATAATAGATGAAGAGAGAAATAAAGTAAGACCAGGTGATATAAGACTCACATGGTATCATACAAACTATCCACCAAACACCAAAGTGAAAGCTGGCGATTTTGATGTAGACAATAATGTGTCTGATCTACCAAACGCTACAATATCATACTATGATATAAACCACAATGGAATATATGACCTTTATGACCCTGTATACATAGACAAACATGGAACAGGAGAAGTCTCCATAAATGACATCAGGGTGACTGATATTCCACCAGTGGATGTTAAATCATTAAATCCTGAAAATGCCGGGGAGGTAATCTACACCCAGGCACAGTTTGCCCAGAGATGGACAAAAGTTCTCTCCTCAACAGCTCCTGACTTCAAGTGGGAACTGAACCCAATTGGCAGCGGAAATGTCGAGGATCTTGTAAAGTATGTTGATGTTGACTGCAGTGGTGACTGGAGCTGCGCAGACAGAATCTATCTGATTCAGCCATCTTCAGTTGAATACTATATGAATGGAAAATGGATTTCATATGATGACTTTGTCACAATTGGTGATGTAAGATTCTTTGTAGATCCTGCAGATGAGAAATTTGAGTGTGGTACAAAGGTTCAGCAGTGTGACAAGGATGCCACTTACATGCTGATAAGACCTGGTATGGTCGAACATTTGCCAACACCAATACTTTCAAAACAGGTTCTTGAACCCACAGCAATCTATCTTGACATGGATGCCAGCGGCACAGTTTCAATCGGTGATATAAGACTGTCTCATGTATCCACAACATATGAACCAAACACCAAGGTAAAATGGTGTGATGAGATGGACCTTGGTAAAGAGCTTGTAGCCATTGACCAGTACGCAATAAAGTATGCTGATATCGATGGACTTGATGGATATACACTGGGAGATCCACTCTACATAGACCTTGATGGTAATAACAAGGTATCTGCTGGTGACATAAGGCTGACCAATGTTCCTGTGTTTTGTATGGATGATTTAGAGGCCGGTGAAATAGGTCCAATGTGGTCTGTTGTAAAAGGCGGACTGAACCCTGACGCCGATGTTGGATGGGATCTTGAAACCATTGGACACATCAGTGAAATAACTGGGTACATTGATTCTGACTGTACAGGTGACTGGACATGTCCTGATAAACTGTACTTCCAGCAGCTTACAGGTGGTCTTCATGACTACTTTGTGACAATTGGTGACCACAGAACCTATGTGCCACCCGAAGCCATTGAAGAGGAAGACTGGTTTGAATGTGGAACCAAAGTAGTTCAGTGTAACAAAGACCTTGTGTATGTTCTAATGGAGCCCGATGTCACAGTAAAAGTTGGCCTGACCCATCAGGGATACTACCTTGATATGGACAGGAGCGGAACAGTTACTGTGGGCGATATCAGACTGAGTGAAATAACCACCAAGTTTGATGTCTATGATCCAAACACCAAGGTTGTACAGCACGACACCGATATCGGTCATCAGATGCAGTACAAGAATGATGACGGCTACTACTTCTATCTGGCATACACAGGATCAGGTGGATACAATGTGAATTCTCCACTGTACCTTAGAACCCAGGCAACAGCTGATACTCTTGACAGATACTACCTGTCACCAGGTGATCTGAGACTATCCGATGTCCCAGTTGGTGTTGGAAGTATTGGTGAGAGCTACACCTTCATTGAAGAGGGTGATGCTGATGACGGTGTAAGGTTCTACAGACTGGGTGATTCAACCATAAGTAAAGCAATGGTGCACAACTACCTGATGATCTTTGATGCAGACTGCAGTGGAGACTGGACATGTCCAGATAAACTGTACCTACAGCAGAAGCCTACACGCCATCAGAACTGGCTCAATGACTACTTTGTAACAATTGGAGACTTCAGAATCTACATGCCACCAATGGAAGACGTTGACAATGGCAACGACACTGGCAATGGTGACACTGGCAATGGTGACACTGGCAACAATGATGAAGTGACACTAGATGATGTTATCGCAGCAATTATGGATTACTTTGCATCTCAAGGAACAAATCCAACTATTGAAGAGGTAGTGTCATTGATCCAGACATACATGACTCAGAATCAATAAGGAGTGAGTAAACAATGTTTACTCACTTCAATTTTTTGGGGGTTAATCAATGATTGAAAAAAGGACAATATTATTGCTGGTAGCAATGATGGCAGCAGTATTACTCATATTACCGGCTACAGCCGCGGCAGATGCTTCAGCGGATCGAAGCATGCCAGCTTCGGTTGGACCTGGTGAAGAGTTTACTGTAACCATCACTGCTTCCAATTATGGGATGTTTGCTCAGGTAACTGAGACTCTTCCAGCAGGCTTTAGCTATGTGAGTTCCAGTCTGAACCCTGCACAGGTATCTGTGGATGGAAATGATGTGACCTTCACACTTATCGGCGGGGGAAGCTTCACATACACTGTAGCAGCCTCCGGAACTGCAGGTGATTATCCGTTCAGTGGTACCCTTCAGGATATGGATCTGAATGTAATTGCAGTTACCGGTGATACATCTATCAGTGTAACTGATACTCCTGTTGACAATGGAGCATCTGCTGTTAGGAGCATGCCAGCTTCGGTTGGACCTGGTGAAGAGTTTACTGTAACCATCACTGCTTCCAACTATGGTATGTTTGCTCAGGTAACTGAGACTCTTCCAGCAGGCTTTAGCTATGTGAGTTCCAGTCTGAACCCTGCACAGGTATCTGTGAATGGAAATGACGTGACCTTCACACTTATCGGCGAGGGAAGCTTCACATACACTGTGGCAGCCTCCGGAACTGCAGGTGATTATCCGTTCAGTGGTACCCTTCAGGATATGGAACTGAATGTAGTTGCAGTAACTGGTGACAGTGAAATCAAGGTAGCAGATCCATGCCCATTCTCTGCAACCAGGACTCTCCCAGCTGAAGTTCAGATGGGTAAGGAGTTCAATGTTTCAGTGACTGTAGAGGATGACGGACAGAATGTAAGTGTAATCGAAACACTTCCTGCAGGTTTCTCATATGTCAGCTCCACTCTGGATGATCCATATGTGATAGTTAATGGAAATGAGATTACATTCAATCTGGCCGGTGTAACCAGCTTTGAGTACACTGTCAAGGCATCACATGTTGAAGGTGAACACACCTTTAGTGGTGTAATTGAGAGTGAAGATGGAGAGGATCAGTGTCCTGTCAACGGGGACAACACAATATATGTTGTACCAATTGAGGGAATGGATCTCAAGGAAGGATGGAATTTCTTCTCTGTACCACACGTACTTGAAAATTCCAGTGTTGACTATGTCCTTGCAGACATAGAATATGATGCACTGCTATACTACAATGCAGGTACAGATGCATGGGAGATCCCAGATGACCTTGAACCACTCAAAGGATACTGGATAAAGTCCAACGAGATGCAGATTGTGGAAGAGGATCTGCTTGAAGCCGGAGGAGCTGCAGTTCCACCAGTTATGAATGTATATACTGGATGGAATGCCATTGGGCATACTTCAATGGATCAGCTTCCTGCAGAAGTGGCACTAGGCTCAATCGATGACTCATATACAACTATAAAAGGTCCATGGAATCCGGATACCAAATCCTATGAGAAAACTGGACTTAATGGTCAGTTTGGAGTCATCGGCGGCAACACTGTTGGTACCGACATATTCGAAATGAGTCCATTTGAAGGATACTGGGTATATGTTACTCAGGATGATGTACTGGTCTCATTGTGAATAAAATAAAATAGCAAAGATTTGGTGAGATTAACAAATCTCACCTACATTTTATCCAAGTGGGGGATTAAATGAAAAAATTAAACGCATCTATAATTAAATTTGCAGTGGTATTACAGTTATTCATATTACTATTTGCGGCTGTTTCAGTATCTGCAGCATCACCCCAGCTTCCAATTATTGCAGGAGGAGAGGTAGAATTAGATGAAAAGTCTGCAGAAGCAGGCACAACAATTACTGTCATGCTGGATGGTAAGGTTGTAAGTAAAACCACAGTATCAAATGATGGGATCTATGGAGATAAACCTTCAAACAGGCTTCTAATAACCGAGTCTGATTATACGAAATACAAATTTTATGTCAATGGCATAGAATCTGAACTTGCAAATCCTGATGCCATTAAGAATGCAAAATCGGGAGACTTGATTGAACTGAATCTGAAAGCCACTACACCAACTGAAAGCTCAGGTGATGATGTCGTTTCTACATCAATGGGCGGCGGTGGAGGAATGGCAGCACCATCTGCACCATCAGATGATGGCAGTGGAGCAGTTGATGAGAGTCCATCCGTACCATCAGATGAAACCGTTCTTCCAAGTCCTGGAAGTGAAATTGATACCGGATCAGATGAATCAATGCCTGTTCCAACTCCGGAGAGTCAGTCTACACTTGTATTCGGGCTAGTTCTTTTGCTCTTCGTCGTACTGGTAGGTATCGGGGCTCTGAAGTATAAAAAGAAATGAAAATGAGTAGTTAAGCGACTGTATATTGATGTGCAGGAGTGAAAAAAACATGATTGAAAAAAACAGAACAATTAAAATTGCAGTGATATTGCAGCTATGCATTCTGCTTTTAGCAGCAGGATCCTTTGCAGTCTCAGCTGCAGAGGATGAAGCATCACTGCCTTCATTTCCCTTGATCATGCAGGGAAGTATACAAATAAACGGAGAGCCTGCTCCACAGGGTACTGAAATTACTGTAATGCTGAATGGAAATGTTGTTGGTAGTACCACAGTTGAGCAGGAAGGGGTTTATGGGGACAAGCCTTCAAACAGGCTTTTAGTTTCAGCAGATCCTCAGAATTATGGAGATCTGGAATTTTATGTTAATGGAATTGAATCTGAACTGGTTAATGTAGATGAAGTCAGGAATGCAGATCCCGGAGATACAATCAGATCTGCAGATATTGTTGCATACCAGAATAACTTGCCTGCATTATCAGCGCTAATGGGGATTATAGTTGTGTTGAGTATAGCTGTAGCCATAAAATACAGGTCAAGAGAATAATTCAGTGTGCCATGAAATAGGTTTTGTGGTATACTTTTATTTTCTTTAAAAAAGGCACAGGAGCAATATTTGCTGATTATGATTTGCTGGTATCTGCTGGACATAAATTATAGGAAGTGGTGGCTATTAAACGAAGGAGCAGAATAGATATAACGGCAGAAATACTGGATACCGCAATGAATGGAGCAAATAAGACACAGATCGTGTATAATGCAAACCTGAACTTTATTACTGCCAATAAGTATCTTGATATGTTAATGAAAAAGAATCTGATAAAAAAGAAAGGTGATCTGTATTTCACAACTGAAAAAGGAAAAACATTCCAGGAACTTGCTAATGTATTAAAGTCTGAGGATAATAACAGGGATATTGAAGGCAGGAGCCTGAAGGCAAGAAAGGAGGGAGGAAATACATGAACATTAACTCCCTGAATTTATCGGTTATACAATTATCAGTTATACAATATCCTTATATTCCTTCATTATATGATTCTTCGGCTCTACTATAATAAATATTTTTACGGGGATGGTATTTTTTGCAGGTGGGGAATAGTAAATGAAGATATGGGATTTGATATATGCTCTAATGCCACATTCACTTAACAAGTCGTTCGTTAAATGGAAATGTGGCCTATGTCGCCAGGATGAACTACTTCAAAAAAGTCGGATTGCCATATATCCCCATACACTTGATGTTAATGAACTGATCACAAATGATCTTGACAGGGCAGTTTCATTTCTTCCCTACTGTGCAAAACCAAAAGGTGATTTTGAGTGTCCTTTATGTGATCCTGTCTATGGAAGAAAGGATAGCAAATGTCTGAAACTGATGAACCATCAATGTAATGTTCCGTGTTCACTTGGCAGCATGGTTGATGTTTTAAAGGGCCATGGTTTTACTCATGACCGGATTTTCATTATTGATAATGATTCCAACCTGTTTTCATGGCTTGAACAGAAAAAGAACGAAGGCTATAATTATCTGCTGCCAGGTGTCAGCTGCTACTATGGCGTTGGGTATGCACTGGATTATATCGGAAAAAAGCTTGGTTACAGTGGATGTATTGTTTTTCTTGACGACTACGATTCATGTGATCCGGGAAATGGGATGTGCAGGGGGCTGGGTGATTATCTGAGCATGGAAAAGTTCGATAAAGGCAAACGCACAAAAATAAATGAGCGATCTATCCAGACCATGGACATGCTTCTTGATGGGAAATATTGATTACTATCTCGATTTGTTTGTTGATATTACCTGAATATGTGTATACACATGACCTCAAAATTCAGTATTAATCTCAGTATGATTGCCACAAGAGTTATACAGATGAACATCAATTGGTTTTAGAAATACATAAACTAAGTAAATACGTACATCTGTATAATAATTCAGTGGAAGATATATAAATGGTTTTATATAAAATGGATATATGCTGTGAATGCATAATAACTGAGAGGTGAACCTGCATGCTCAAAGAACTATTATATGGGCTCTTACCATATTCTCTAAACAAATCACTGGTTAACAGAAGATGTGGATTCCACAAACAGGACAAGGTGCTGCAGGAAAGCCGGATAGTCCTGTCGCCCCCGGATTTTGATTTTGGTAGAGTAGTTTCAAGTGAACTTGACAAATCGGTTTCGTTTCTTCCATACTGTGCAAAGCCCCGGGGTGAGAATGGGTGTCCACTATGTGATCCTGTCCATGGAAGAAAGGACAGTAAATGCCTGAAGCTCATGGATATGGATTGTCATGTACCCTGTACGCTTGGATCAATGGTTGATATATTGAAGAAACATGGGTTCACCCGAGATCGGATATTCATTATAGATAGTGATCCTAATCTCTTTTCATGGTTAAAGGATAAAAAAGAGGAAGGATATAAATACATCATGCCGGGTGTGGCCTGCCATTACGGTGTTGGATATGCTCTCAACCATATTTCCAAAAAACTTGGATACAGTGGATGCATTGTTTTTCTTGATGACCATGATCCCAAAGATTCAAAAAATGGTGTATGCAGGGGAATATCCGATTATCTAAGCATGGAAAAATATGATAAAGGTAAACTTACCCGAATAACTGAATCATCGATTTCAACCATTGATATGATGCTGGCAGGAAACTATAAGTCAGTCAATAATAAAAACAAATCGTATGAGGTATTGAATTATCCTAATTTTGCTCATGATCCATCAGAAAAAACAAAAAAACCTGCAGAAAACTGATTATCTCGAAAATATTGCTGATCTACTAATTTTTCATCTCATTATCGCTATGTTATTTTTAATAATTTTCTATGGATAGCTAAACTGCTTGATGTTTAAATAAATTGTACAGCCTTAATTTTGGTCATTTTAACAGAGGCAGTTTAATCAACCCCATGTAAAAAAAGATTTGATTTATATATTCCAGATTCTGGATATAATGCCTGTATGTTTTGATTGTACTTATATTGATTCTGATTTTTACTTCTTATTACTGTTTCGTCTTTAATTATATGATTTACAGTCATAAATAACCATGTCTAATGAACAGATGGGGGTTCATAGTTATAAATAAATTAGCGGAGATGAGAATATGAAAATATGGATAGTTATACTGACATTAATGGTAGCATTAATGACAGCTTCATCAGCTGCTGCTATTACAGTTGATGGATATAAATCACCGGGAGAATGGGATGATAACTGGGCTTTTGGTCAGGAAAATGCAACTACATATGATCCAAACGGTCCATTTGGTGATCGAATGGTAATACGTCAGGGTGGACTTGATACAGCAGTAACGGATAACTGGTTTGATGTATATCCCAATGACACAGCTGGACCAACCTTTGATCAGTCCATGGCCACACAGGGTGATTACAGTGGATCTGACATAATGAAAGTTTATGCCAGATATGATCCTGTAAATGATGTAATGTATGGTATGACCGAGGTTTATGGGATGCCTGGTGACTTGGATGGTAATGAAGATGTTACTGGAGTAGCTCCGGCTGACCAGGCTGGAGATCCCGGGCCAGCTGCTGGAACACCAGGACATCCATATGGGCTTGGTCCTACAGAGTTCTGGCATATAAATATACAACAGGGTGCAAACTGGGCTTTTGTTTCAGTAGTAAATAATGACTGGTCCGTTTCTTCAAACGTTGGAATGGATTATGATGATGCTGATGCAAGATTTACTTTTGATCAGTACCGTCTTCCCGGAGATGAAACGCTTCCAAAATCAGTTTATGAAGTAAGCATGAGTAATTTCAGCACGTTCTTTGATATGAGTCCAGGTGCGACATTTGCAGCTGAAATTATGGCAGGTTCATCTGCTGATATTGTAGGTGAGGAAATTGTATCGGTATTCTTTGAGGTCCCCGAACCAGACATTGAACTTATAAAATATGTAAGTGGGGATAATGTTACATGGCACGATGCAAATACACCTGCAGCAGGTCCTCTTCTGGATACAGGTCAGGATGTCTACTGGAAGTATGTAATCACCAACACAGGCAATGAACCACTGGTTAACGTTATGTTAACTGATGATCAGCTTGGCAACATAACATGTCCACAGGATACTCTTGCAATAGGTGAGAGCATGGAATGCTTTGCACAGGGAACAGTGCCTGAGGTGTGCCAGCCACCCTATTATTACAAGAATGTAGGAACGGTTGATGCTATAGGAATGGCATCCGGTATACCCGTAACAGACAATGATCCTGCACACTACAGATGTAAAGACATACCACACAATGGTAACGATGTGCCTGTTATGACTCCTGCAGGACTTGTTGGACTTGTGGCAATGCTTGGAATAATTGGAATTGTTTCCATGAGAAGGAAAGATTAATTCTAATTTTTCCTACTTTTTTATATAGGCGAAGGTGAATATTTAAAGTGGGTATTTGGTGATTATTAATGGGGAAAAAACGTACAAAAAAACAAGCATCTAAAAAAAATACTGAACTAACTCTTAAAGACAAATTAGTGAATGTATTTGAGGATAATAAAGGTATAATTCGCTTTGCAGGATTGTATCTTCTGTATATTGCTATTTTAACTCTTGTTTATATCACAGTAAAAGACGATCTTCAGTTTATGAGGGACTGGACTGCAAATGGCCTTGCAGTTATTCTGAATCTGCTTGGAGTTGAGAACTCTCATATGGGCTCCTACGTGTATCTGGAGAACCTTTCTCTGAGAGTCATTGATGAATGCACGGGTATCTATGAGATCCTTGTATATTCAAGCTGTGTTCTTGCATATTCCACCACTTACGCCAAAAAAGCTATCGGTATTGCATTTGGAATACCTGCAATCCTTGGAATAAATATGATCCGGCTGGTTTCACTGTCATTAGTGGGGATCTGGAGTCCGGAATTGTTTGATTATGTTCATTACTATCTCTGGCAGATAACACTTCTGATTATCATTGCAATTGTAGTGATTGTATGGATTGAAAAGGTGGTTAAGAAATGAGAATCTCTGTATTTTTTGGTAAATTCTTATTATATCTGACAGTCCTGTTCATAATTGCATTGCCAGGAGTGATAAATCACTTTGAATCGGGGGACACATCACTTTCAGCTTTTAGCTTTCTGACATTCTATCTTCCAATGAATCTTGTTCCTTTTATTGCACTGGTGCTTGCTACACCTGTTGAAAATAACCTCCGGCTGAAATATATTATTGGAGGTTCTGCAATAATTTGTGTGTTCACTCTACTGATAATAGGCTTCCAGTTTACTTTTGTTTCTGTTGCAGGTGAACTATTCTACTTCTATGCAATTGGAAGGGTGGCTTTTCCATTTGTTCTGTGGTTTGTGCTGATGAATCGCCATATGAATTTTAACTTTTAAGGTAAAAGCTTCGTCTTTATGGAATATATTTATAGAGTACTATCTTTTATATTTATCTAAATATATAAAAAAAGTATATTCTGATAACTTCACAGATTAGAGAGATATGTCATAATTGAGGGGATGAATGGTCTCATCCTTTGTAATCGTGAAGTTATCAGTATTCCCCCGTTCCCACAACACTTACAATACTTTCTATGAGATTGATTTTTTAAATAATAATATGAATGAGAGTTTCATAACATTCATTCGAAAAACAGATAAGTAATTTAGTTACATACTGTAATAATTTTTTAATATTTCGTTTAATTATTTGTTTAGACCTGCTTATAGTTAGTATCTTCTTACATGCTGCGTGATGAAGATTATCCAGTTAATAGGATTTTTCCTGGCGTATAAATCAAAGGAAAATAGTTCATATGAAAATGTTAGATCGAAAATAGGTAAATTTAAAAGGGGTTGTAATTATTGGATACTTCACAGAACAATTAGATATGAAAATATTGCATGATAGATCTAAAATGCAATTTGTTACCCCTTTAAATTTCTGTGAAGTATCCAGATCAGGTCCCACTCCCCAACCCTTTACAATTATAATTACATTATAAATGCTTAAATAGAGATAAGAAACAATTTTCTGGACAAAAGTTTCCCTGCAATTGTACTTAAAAACAATTAGTATGGCTTTTTATCAACTATCTGGAATTCACTGGTAGAGTTAATTATTTTACAGGATATTGTCAAAAAACAGAACTCCAAGGCTGTAAAAATCTGGAAGTCCTATTATTACGAACATATTGTTGCATATTATAACAATTCCCATGACTGCTATTATGTTCCTGGTTGCACTCCATAGGCTTTCCAGCCTTTTATTTTTACACTCAATATATACCCTGTATAAAAGTATCAAAAATAGCAGCTTTACCATAAGCAGTGAAATAAATCCTGCTGACTCTAGCAAATGGGCCATAACAGGATTTCCTTCATAACCAAGCCCTGCACTGATAGCTACATATGTAGTCAGAAAGTCCAGAACTATAAAAAATATAATGACGTATCTGGAATCATACAAAAATGTCCTGACATCTCTCCATTTAACCATTTCCCCAACCCCGCACTATTTTAATACCACATTCAGAAAACATTTAACTGATAGGAATCACACTGCACTCATCATGTAGTCGATACTCGATATGTTTTCATGATTGTGATATTCGGGTCAGGCCCACTCCCCAACCCGCTATAATTGTATTTACTTTACAAAAGGCTAAATAAAGATATGAAAAAAAAATCTGAAATTAAGTTCCAGAACTTAGATGCATAATTTATTTATTTGCAAAACCTCAACTGATTTTGAAAATAAAAAATTCCTGATAAAGTTCTGATTTCATGCAGATTCGATGCTTAACTGGTTTAAATAATATAATTAGAAACAGCCATTCGAACTTCTTTTTCCAGACTGTTTTATGCTTCTGAATCTTAGTTATAGATAGCAAATAAATTCCCATGATATGGTACAGGAAGGGGGTAACAGACGTTATATCTGCTTGGGCCTGATTTTCATGTGAGATGCTATAATTATAAAATAGCTGGTGGAATCAGGTAATCTTCATTTGTACATATAGTTTCAGATTTTTCAATCGGAGTCTGAAATGAATTTATGGGGAACATTGATACATGGGGGATGTAAGATAATGAATCGAATAAAATCATTAGTATTATTGCTAATTGTAGCAACTCTATTTTCTGCTACTGCATGTGCAGCAGGAGCAATAGAAGTTGATGGATATAAATCACCTGGGGAGTGGGATGAGAACTGGGCTTTTGGTCAGGAAAATGCTACTACCTATGATCCAAACGGACCATTTGGTGATCGTTTGGTGATGCGTCAGGGAGGACTTCATACAGCAGTGACAGATAACTGGTTTGATGTATATCCCAATGACACAGCCGGACCAACCTTTGACCAGTCCATGGCTACACTGGGTGACTACAGTGGATCTGACATAATGAGAATTTATGCCAGATATGATCCTGTAAATGATGTAATGTATGGTATGTGTGAAGTTTATGGAATTCCCGGTGATGTAGATGGTGATGGTGATGTTACTGGAGTAGCTCCGGCTGACCAGGCTGGAAATCCCGGGCCAGCTGCTGGAACACCAGGACATCCATATGGACTTGGTCCGACAGAGTTCTGGAGTATTTATTTAGAAAAGAATGATAAATACGCAACAATTTCAATTGTGAATAACGATTGGTCAGTTTCTTCTAATACTGCTCTTGATGGGCAGTACGATGAGGTTAGTGCTAGGTTTACTTTTGATGAATATCGTCCGCCGGGGGATACAGAGCTTCCAAAATCGGTCTATGAGGTAAGCATAAACAACTTCAGCACGTATTTCAATATGACTCCAGGTGACACTTTTGCTGCGCAGATTATGGCAGGCTCATCAGCTGACGTGGTAGGTGAGGATATTGTATCTGTATTTATTACTCCACCAAATCCTGCTATAGATATTGAAAAATATACCAATGGTATTGATGCCGATGAACCAACCGGTCCTTTCATTCATGTTGGCGAAAATGTAACCTGGACATATGAGATTACCAATATTGGTGATGTTCCGCTGGATAATGTTGTTGTAATGGATAATGTAACAGGGCTTGTTGCAGATATAGATCCTGCAGATGTTCTGTTTCCTGGTGAAACATGGATATTCAATGTAACCGGTGTCGCTGAAGAAGGCCAGTATGCCAATATGGGTAACGTGACTGCTCTGTATGAAGGATTCCCGGTGTTTGACGAAGATCCCAGTCATTACTTTGGTGCTGCTCCTTCCATTGACATTGAAAAGTATACCAATGGTATTGATGCCGATGAACCAACCGGTCCTTTCATACCCGTTGGTGAAACTGTTACCTGGACTTACAATGTAACCAATACGGGTAATGTTGATCTTACCAACGTTACTGTTACTGACAATGTAACTGGTGCTATATTCGATATAGGTGATCTTGCAGCAGGTGAGAGTACTGAAGTTGAAGATACCGGTACTGCTCTTGAAGGTCAGTACGCCAATATTGGTAATGTAACTGGAGAATTCGAAGGTATTATTGTTACTGACGAGGATCCCAGTCATTACTTTGGAGCTGCTCCTTCCATTGACATTGAAAAGTATACCAATGGAGAAGATGCTGATACTCCAACCGGTCCCTTCATACCCGTTGGTGATGAAGTTACCTGGACTTACAATGTAACCAATACGGGTAATGTTGATCTTACCAACGTTACTGTTACTGACAATGTAACTGGTGCTATATTCGATATAGGTGATCTTGCAGCAGGTGAGAGTACTGAAGTTGAAGATACCGGTACTGCTCTTGAAGGTCAGTACGCCAATATGGGTAATGTAACTGGAGAATTCGAAGGTATTATTGTCACTGACGAGGATCCCAGTCACTACTTTGGAGCTGCTCCTTCCATTGACATTGAAAAGTATACCAATGGAGAAGATGCTGATACTCCAACCGGTCCCTTCATACCCGTTGGTGATGAAGTTACCTGGACTTACAATGTAACCAATACGGGTAATGTTGATCTTACCAACGTTACTGTTACTGACAATGTAACTGGTGCTATATTCGATATAGGTGATCTTGCAGCAGGTGAGAGTACTGAAGTTGAAGATACCGGTACTGCTCTTGAAGGTCAGTACGCCAATATTGGTAATGTAACTGGAGAATTTGAAGGTATTATTGTTACTGACGAAGATCCCAGTCATTACTTTGGTGCTGCTCCTTCCATTGACATTGAAAAGTATACCAATGGTATTGATGCCGATGAACCAACCGGTCCTTTCATACCCGTTGGTGATGAAGTTACCTGGACTTACAATGTAACCAATACGGGTAATGTTGATCTTACCAACGTTACTGTTACTGACAATGTAACTGGTGCTACATTCAATATAGGTGATCTTGCAGCAGGTGAGAGTACTGAAGTTGAAGATACCGGTACTGCTCTTGAAGGTCAGTACGCCAATATTGGTAATGTAACTGGAGAATTTGAAGGTATTATTGTTACTGACGAGGATCCCAGCCATTACTTTGGAGCTGCTCCTTCCATTGACATTGAAAAGTATACCAATGGTATTGATGCCGATGAACCAACCGGTCCTTTCATACCCGTTGGTGAAACTGTTACCTGGACTTACAATGTAACCAATACCGGAACTGTTCCATTGAGCAATGTTGTGGTTACTGACAATGTCACAGGACAGGTGTTCAATATTGGTAACCTTGGAGTGGGTGAGAGTACTGAAGTTGAAGATACCGGTATAGCTGTTGGAGGTCAGTATGCCAACATGGGTAATGTAACCGGAGAATTCGAAGGTATTATCGTTACTGACGAAGATCCCAGTCACTACTTTGGTGCCGCTCCCTCCATTGATATTGAGAAACATACCAATGGTGTGGATGCTGATTCACCCCCAGGACCAAGTATTAATGTTGGTGATCCAGTTACCTGGACCTACATTGTGACCAATACCGGAACTGTTCCATTGAGCAATGTTGTGGTTACTGACAATGTCACAGGAAAGGTGTTCAATATTGGTAACCTTGGCGTGGGTGAGAGTACCGTAGTTGAAGATACTGGCGTAGCTATTGAAGGTCAGTATGTCAATATGGGTAATGTAACTGGAGAGTACAATGGTATCATTGTCACTGATCAGGATCCAAGTCATTACGTTGGTATACCTGAAAAAGATGTACCATCTGCAACACCATTGCTACTTGTGACAGGTGTAGGAATGCTGGTGATGCTGTTTGTAAGAAGGGAGATTGAAAAATAAGATGAGGACAAGCTGTGATGTATAAAAAGGGCAACTGATGTTGCCCTCCTGATTTTTTTAACTTTTTTAAACCCGGGATAAATATTGTAACTTTTTTGAATATTTCTTTTTACGTTAACTATATTATCGGGTAAACCTTATATAAATCTGAGGAGTAAGTGAAAATTAATTGCCAGCTTTTAATGTGGTAATACAAATACTATAACATATCATTGTTCTGTATAAGGAACATCTTATAATACTGGAATTCGGTGACTTCATGCCTCATAAATGTACCAGATGTGAGCAGATATTTGATGACGGGGCTGCCGCGATATTGAATGGCTGCCCGAACTGTGGATGGAATAAATTTCTCTATGTTCAGAAAGAGACTCAAAAAGAGAGTTCAGAGAATCTGCCGGAGAAAATTGATACTGAAGGTAATCAGGAAACAACACCAGCTGAAAGATTTATCAATGAAGTGGATCAGATACTGGGAGTTGATGTTACAAAAAGAAACATTTCTTCTGAAATGGAAGGGGAAAAGGTTGAATCTGTAAAAATTCTGGGCCCAGGATCCTATGAATTAAACCTGGATTCTCTTCTAAACAGAAAAGAGATAATCATGGCCATAAAGGAAGATGGCAGTTATGCACTTCATTTACCGTCTGTGTTCGATGAGAAAAAAAAGAAACAGAAATAAGTATCAATTGACTATTTTTTGACTTTCAGCATGTTATCAGTTATTTTCAGGAATATAAAATTAGGTATTAAAAATTTGAATTTGATTGATGCTATTTATTTTTGAATTATCGCTGTTCTTTGTATAACTCTGGTATGGGCTTTAGTAATGGTTTCTTCTCTGGATAAAAGATTCTGGGAAATTGATTTTTTAAGGGGATTTGCAGTTTTGATGATGATACTGTTTCATCTTCTGTATGACCTGAACCATTTTGGAAACTATGATCTCAATCTAAGATCCGGCTTCTGGATGTATTTTGGACGTCTTACAGCAATGATATTTATATTCCTTGCAGGGGTATCCCTGACACTTAGTTTTTCAAGATCAATTGCAAAAAATAGATCCCAGAGTGAAATCATATTGAGAAATATTAAAAGGGGCCTTAAGATTTTTTCATGGGGAGTGATCATCACTATAATAACTTATATACTTCTCCCTGAAGGTGTGATCTATTTTGGTATCCTGCATTTTATCGGATTTTCAATTATTCTTTCATATCCCTTTTTGAGGCTGGGTTACGCAAACATATTTGCCGGATTTGTCTGTGCTCTGGCAGCTATTCATATAAATGCCATTAACGTGGATAATCTCTGGCTACTATGGCTCGGGATGGCACCACAGGGATTATACTCATTCGATTATTTTCCTCTGCTTCCATGGTTTGGGATTGTCCTATTTGGGATATTTGCAGGTAACATGCTATACCATGATTATTCCAGAATCGCTGATGTGCCGGATCTTACAGGAAATGGTGCAGTGAGAATGTTCTGTATGATCGGACAGCATTCACTTTTAATTTATTTAATACATCAACCTATTCTGATCATATTGCTTTACGTTACCGGGATTGCAGACCCTTCAATTCTTCAATAAAATATTATCATGCAAAATCAGTTATGAGAGTCTGCTTTTTATCAATCTTCTCCAGTTTGGATATGCCTATTCCCACTAGTCGAAACTTCTCCTGACCTATGAACTCCTTGATGAGATTTTTTGAATGCTGTTTAATTATATCCATTTCTTCTGCGGGACATTTCAGTGTACTTGATCTTGTATATGTTCTAAAATCACTGAACCGAACTTTCAGGGTAATGGTCCTGAATCTAAAATTGTTAATCTTCATTGCTCTGTGAACTTCCTCACAAAGTGACATCAATACAGATTCTACGATTCTGTAGTCAGCAGTATCTTCTTCAAAGGTATCTTCCTTACTGATAGATTTTGATTCTCTATATTGTTTAATTTCTCCATGATCTACACCATTTGCTATCTGTTTCATGAAGATTCCACTCTTTCCAAACCTGCTAATCAATGCCTGTACATCATATTCTGCAAGTTGACCTACTCTATAGATATTCATTTCCCGAAGCATTTGCTCGGTTTTCTTTCCAATTCCTGGAATTTTTGAAACTGGCATAGGAGCAAGAAATTCTTTTACTTTAGCCGGTGGGACGACGGTCAGACCATCGGGCTTATTATAATCAGACGCGATTTTTGCAACTTTTTTTCCAGGAGCAATTCCTATAGAACAGGTAAGTCCCTCTGCTCTGAAAATCTCTTTCTTGATCTGTTCTGCAATCATGCAAGCATGGTCGTAATCTGTTACCTTTTTTCCCATGTCAAGGTAGGCTTCATCTACGCTGACCTGCTCAAATCTTTCTGCAAATCTCTGAAGTATGACCATTATACGATTTGATGTCTTTTTGTAGAGTGCAGAGTTTACAGGCAGATACACAGCATGCGGACATAGACGGTAGGCCTTTGATATGGGCATTGCTGAATGTATTCCGTATTTTCTTGCTTCGTAGGAACAGGTGCTTACAACACCTCTACCCGCACCTTTTTTGGGATCGGATCCAATCACAACAGGCAATCCTTTAAGATCAGGTCTCTGGCTGGTTTCCACTGATGCAAAAAAACTATCCATGTCTATATGAAACTTGATACTGTCAGGAAAAAAGCTCATATTTACTTTACCTTTTTGCCGCTTCTTTGATACTACTGGTCAATCTGTTAGAGATCCTTTGAATAATCTGATACATGTGGTTTACTTCATAATCCGATCATTATCGAATGAAATATATATTTTTAGTTTATAGCAGGTTTATTATATGTATATCTATATTGCATTAGCAGCTTATATGGTAGTTCTCTTTCTGACACTTCGAGATATCCGCATCTATAAACGCACAGGCTTTCAATCATACCGTAAAGGTGCAATGAAGGGAATTGGGGCATCCTTTATAGTACTGATCGGAGCCATAATTTCTCTTCTCAATCCCAATATTGGACTTTTACTGGTTCTTATTGGTCTTTTCCTTAATAAGAAAGGAGTCCGTGAAAAGGTCTTTGAGGATGCAAATACACTTGACAGGTTTCTTGGAAAAACGGATTATAAAAAGGAGAACTGGGACAAGGATTGACTATATCAATCCAAAAGTTATAAATGCAAAGTTTCTCATTAACCGTTTGTTAGCTTATTATAGTAACAACTATTATATTTTGATAAGATGTAATATGAATCAATACGGAGATACATAACTATGGGAAATATAAGACAATCAAACATTAAGAATATAGCACGCCTTCTGATTGAAGATCACGCCGATGTGTTTACATCAGACTTTGATGAGAACAAGCACCTTGTGACCAAATACACTACAATTGAGAGCAAGACAATCAGAAACAAAGTTGCAGGCTATGTTACCCGAAAGGTAGCAAGAAGCCAGTGATTTGATATAAAGAAGGGATAATATGTTCAAAGGCGTCATGCCAGCACTTGTAACACCTTTTGATTATGATGGCTCTATAGACCGCGATGGTTACAGAGAAAATGTACGTTATGTAGAAGACGGTGGGGTTACAGGTGTTGTAACATGTGGAACAACCGGCGAATCAGCAACATTATCTACTGCTGAACATAAGGAACTGATCGACCTGACAGTGGAATGTGCAAATGTCCCGGTAATTGCGGGCACAGGTTCTAACAATACAGCAGAGGCAGTGGAACTTACAGCATATGCTGAGGATGCCGGAGCAGATGGTTCTCTTCTTATTTCACCTTATTATAACAAACCCAATAATCAGGGACTGATCAAGCATTTCACAAAGATATCCGAGTCTGTAAGCTTTCCTCTGATACTTTATAATGTTCCTTCAAGGACAGGCCAGGATATGCCTCTTGATGTTATACTTGAACTTGCAAAACTGGATAATATTGTCGGGATAAAGGATGCAAGCGGTGATTTTGATAAGATATATCAGATCATTGAAAATACAGGGGATGAGGATTTCCTGGTCTATTCAGGAGAAGATGCCCTTACATTCCCAATGCTTACAGTTGGTGGTAGTGGTGTGATATCGGTTGCAGCAAATGTGGTTCCTTCCAGAATGGTCCGAATGTATGATGCTGCAATGAGTAATGATATCGCGACTGCCAGAAAAATACATTATGAAATTTTACCTCTGATACGTGCTCTTTTCCTGGAAACCAATCCAATTCCGGTAAAAAGAGCGATGGAACTGATCGGAAAGGCAGGGGGAACTCTCAGGCTACCCCTATCATCTCTGAGTCAGGAAAATGATCAGATACTGAAAGATTCACTTGAAAACCTGGGTGTTCTTGTATGATAAAAGTAGCAGTTACCGGAGCTTCCGGAAGAATGGGCGGACTTATCATTGGAAATATCATAAACTCTGATAATCTGGAATTGTCAGCTGCCTTTGATATCTCGAATATAGGGATGGATGCAGGAGAAGTTGCACATGCTAAGGCACAGGGAGTTAAGATATCTCCTGCAGAGGATATGAAAGATGTACTTATCAGCTCAGGAACTGATGTGCTGATAGATTTTACAATTGCTGATGCCACATTTGAAAATGCTCCCATTGCAGCAGAATGTGGTGTAAACATGGTGATCGGTACTACCGGATTTACCAGTCAACAGAGAGACGTGATTGATGCTTCAATAAGAGATAATAATGTGGCTGCTGTCATATCTCCTAATTATGCAGTTGGTGTGAATGTCTTTTTCAGGATCGTTAAAGAGGCTGCAAAATATCTTACAGACTATGATGTGGAAATAATCGAGGCACATCATAACCAGAAAAAGGATGCACCAAGTGGAACTGCTATGGGGACAGCTGAAGTTATCAATGAGGTCATGAACAATCGGGAATATGTTTTTGGAAGACAGGGCCATGCTCCCAGAGGCAAGGAAATAGGAATCCACGCAGTAAGAGGTGGAGATATTGTAGGTGATCATACTGTTCTTTTTGCCGGAGCAGGTGAGAGGATAGAAATAAAACATCAGGCTCATTCAAGACAGGCGTTTGCAGCAGGTGCAGTAAAGGCTGCAGAATGGGTAAGTTCAGTGAATCCCGGTATATATGGTATGGATGACATACTTGGGTTCTGAGATCATCTGATTTCAGAACTTATAATATTATTTTAGAGCAGATGGTCTGCAATATTTTTTTCTATGGTTTTTTCACAGTATTTGCATCGCAGCATTATTTTGCCACATTTATTATTCACTTCAAATCTTGAGGTTATTGGCTCATTGCTGTTTGATATGCAGTTAGGATTAATACACTGTACAAAACCTGTAAGAAAACTTGGTATTTTCACCCTTTTTTTCCGGATGACCTTAAAATCCCGTATAATATTGATCGTAGCATCTGGTGCTATCAGGGCTATTTTATCAACTTCCTGGCTCTTGAGCTCGCGTCCTTCGATCTTAACAACATCTTTTCTCTCCTCAGCACCCGGTGCATTGATGAGTATGCTGACAATACCTTCGGAAGTTCCCGGTATATTAAGTATTTTCAGTACGTTTAAGGCCTGGCCTGCTGTAATGTGATCAATAACAGTTCCATTCTCAATAGGATGGACTCTGAGTTCATACTTGCTTTCATTGCTGATTTTATTCATTCACGGTTCCCTCCCCATTACAAGAGACAGCAGAGCCATTCTTACAGGAACTCCGTAGAAAGATTGCCTGAAATAAGTGGCATGCGGTGTTTCGTCTATCTGCGGGTCAATTTCATTTATTCTGGGTAACGGGTGCATTATTTTAAGTCCCTCTTTTGCCTCATCAAGAAGCTGTGGAACTATTTTCAGTGATGCTGCCACTTTCTGATATTCGGTTGGATCCGGGAAGCGCTCTTTCTGTATTCGTGTGGCATACAGTACATCAATGTCAGATATTACTTCCTCCATCGAAGATGTCTGGTAAACATTTATGTCGTGGCTTCTGAGATCTTCTATTATTTCTTCCGGCATTCGAAGGCTTTCTGGTGATACCAGGGTAATATCTGCACCATAGAGCGAAAGCGCATAGCAGAGTGAATGTGCAGTCCTTCCATACTTGAGATCTCCTGCAATTGCTATTTTTATTCCCTCCAGATGACTTTCCCTGCGGATTGTATAAAGATCCAGCAGGGTTTGGGTCGGGTGCTGGCCTGCACCGTCTCCGGCATTGATCACAGGGACAGATGAATATTCTGCTGCCATACGTGCGGACCCTTCTTTGGGATGTCGCAGAACAATTGCATCTGCATAGCCATCTATTACCCGGATAGTATCAGCAAGAGTTTCTCCTTTTGAAATTGAACTTGCTTCTACAGATCCCATATTGAGCACGCTGCCACCTGCCCTGACCATTGCAGATTCGAAGGACATCCTGGTTCTGGTACTTGGTTCAAAAAAAAGAAGTGATAATACAAGACCCTGAAGAATATCTGACCTTTCCTTACCCCTTGCCACAGGTTCAAGTTTTTCGGCAGTATCCAGAATGTGATCGATCATATCACGTGAAAAATCCTTCATTGATATGATGTCCATATTAGTGAATTTCATTTAGAGAATGAAAGAATTACATGGAATATAATATTTACTATGGTATATTACAGAATACCTTATATATTATTCCGGCACACTGAAAAAACATTCAGTTACCTATATGATAATGATTTTGATGCAGAAGAACATGATCTTGAACTGTACTTAAAATATTCGAAGGTGGTCATATTAAAAAAATAATCGTTCAGGTGGCACTGGATCTTCTGGAAATCAAACGCGCGGTCCAGATCGCAAAAGAAGCTGTAGAGGGTGGTGTTGACTGGATCGAAGCCGGTACGCCACTTATCAAAAGTGAAGGTATGAATTCCGTCAGACAGCTCAAGAATGCTTTCCCAAAGAATGTTATTGTAGCAGATATGAAAACAGTGGATACTGGTGCAATGGAAGTTGAAATGGCAGCAAAGGCAGGTGCAGATGTTGTTATGCTGCTGGGAAATGCAGATGATTCTACAATAGTTGAATCGATTCGTTCAGCCCGTAAATATGGTGTGAAGGTTATGATCGATCTGATATCTGTAGATGATCCATTGCGGCGATCTAAAGAAATGGAGTCCCTTGGGGTCGATTACATAAATGTTCATACCGGTATTGATCAGCAGATGATGGGTATTGAACCTGTATCCATTCTTCAGAATATCTGCAGGGAAGTAAATGTTCCTGTAGCAGTTGCAGGAGGCCTGGATCCCCGGAGTGCAGCCAGAGCTGTAAATGCAGGAGCTGATATTGTGATTGTTGGAGGGAATATCATTCGTTCTGACAGTGTGACCGAGTCTGCCCGTGCTATCAGGAATAGTGTTGACTCTCCAGCTAATGTCACTGAATCTGAAAGATCACGGGATGAGGAAATCCGTGAAATATTAATGGCAGTGTCCACTCCTAATATCTCCGATGCTATGCACAGGAAAGGTGCAATGAATAGAATCCACTCTTGTACAGAAGGTCGGAAAATGGTAGGTACCGCGGTTACTGTCAGAACAATGGAAGGTGACTGGGCAAAGACGGTTGAGGCAATTGATATGGCAGAAAGTGGTGATGTGATAGTAATATACAGTGGTAGCATTGATACTGCATGCTGGGGAGGGCTTGCGACCATGAGCTGTATCAATAAAGGAGTTGCCGGTGTTGTGGTTGACGGAGCTGTCAGGGATATTGATGAGATTAAAAAAATGTCACTCCCAGTCTTTGCAGGAAACAATGTACCAAATGCAGGTGACCCCAAAGGTTTTGGGGAAATTAACAGTGAGATTATTTGTGGAGATCAGACCGTATGTCCGGGAGATTACATAGTGGGTGATGATAATGGTGTTGTTGTTGTGCCTGGAAAAAGGGCATATGAAATAGCCCGGCGTGCAAAAGAGGTTGAGAAAACTGAAAAAAGACTGTATTCTGAAATACAGAAAGGAGGAACCCTTTCAAATATACTTGAACTTGAAAAATGGGAGAAGCACAGATGATTGAGATTCTGAAAGTATTGATATGTATTCCTTTTCTTATATATGCCTGCTATTCTGATATAAAGACCCGTAGAGTATCCAACAGAGTATGGCCCCTGATGCTTGGTGCAGGGTCAATTTTCATAATACATGATCTGGTGAGATATGGTCTGGACCATCTGATTCATCTGGTGTTGTCCTTTGCGTTCATTTTCATTTTTGTATATATTCTGTTCTATCTCAATGCCTTTGGAGGAGCTGATGCAAAGGTCCTGATGGTCATATCCCTCATAATCCCTGCATATCCTGTGATAGAACTGGCAGACGCGACACTGCCCATATATGGTGTGCCATTGATCAATCTTTTTGCTTTTGGGGTTTTTACCAATTCTATAATTCTTACAGTAGTTGTTCCTCTGGGACTTTTTATTTATAATCTCATCAAACTCCCTCTAAATGAGATTAAAAAAAATCCTTTCTATCTCTTTATTGGATACATGCATCCAATTTCAGAACTTGGACAACGTCACCTGAAACTGATTGAAGCATATCAGGAGAATAATGATGGTGAAGTGTCTTCAAAGTTTAGCAGAAGTGGTGTGGATATAGATGACCGGCAATTAAGTACACTTAGATCCTATGCAAAAAAAGGTCTTATTGGTGATAAGGTATGGGTCACACCAGGCCTGCCATTCATGATCCCTATAACTGCAGGCTTTATTGCAGCCGTTATTTTCGGAGATATTATTTTTCATCTGACACTGAACTATCTTGTATGAACAATTTTTAATATAAATTGTCACATATATTTGATGGGAGGAATTAGATTTGACAGACAATGATAACAACAGCTCAGAAACAGATACAGGACCTAAGAAAAGGGTAACAAAAGCCAAAATTGATCCTATCAAGGCAGGAGACAGGCGTGGGGGTAAGAAAAAGGGACTGCTGGATACATGTGAATAAAGCAGATATACAAATGCTTACAGGGGTGTGATGAGGTATGCTCTTTTGAGCTTTCACACACTCTAATCTTTTTTTAATAAATATGTTTTTCATTTTAGTTGCCAGCACTATGAAGTATAAACCTTATGTATAATAAATAACATCTGGTAATCATCACCGATCAGCTGGAGTTTTTTGCAATGGTTAAAGTAGATACGTTTATTCCAAAAAGTATTGAGTACATTAAAAGGGAATGTACTGGGCGGGCTATTATTGCCCTGTCAGGAGGTGTTGACAGCTCAGTGTGTGCAGTACTGGCATACAGGGCAATTGGAGATAATCTGATACCAATATATATTGATACAGGTCTTATGAGAAAAGGTGAAACTGAGAGGATAAAAAATACTTTTCTTGACATGAATTTGCAGATAATTGACGCAAAGGACAGATTTTTTGCAGCACTTAAAGGAGTTGACGATCCGGAAGAAAAAAGGAAGGCAGTTGGTGAAACCTTTATCCGGGTTTTTGAAGAGGAGGCAAAGGAACTGGATGCTGATACTCTTATTCAGGGTACTATCTATCCTGACAGAATTGAATCAGAAGGAGGTATTAAGTCACATCATAATGTTGGAGGCTTGCCCTCGAGGATCAGCTTCAAGTCTATTGTGGAGCCCATAGATGATCTTTATAAAGATGAGGTACGCGAAGTTGCCAGAGCCCTAGATCTGCCAGAGGAAATATGTGATAAAATGCCTTTCCCGGGACCTGGACTTGCAGTGAGGGTGCTGGGTGAGGTTACAGAAGAAAAAATTGAGGTTGTAAGAGAAGCAAATGCTATAGTTGAGGAAGAACTGGTTGAAAGCTATCATCCATGGCAGACCTTTGCAGCGGTTCTTGGTAAGGGTACCGGAGTTAAAGGTGATCAGAGAGTGCATGGATGGATAGTTGCAGTGCGTGCTGTGGGATCAAGGGACGGAATGACCGCTGAATCTCTTGAACTGCCCTGGTCGGTTCTGAAAAAAATAGAGGCACGCATATCAGGATCTATACCTTCTGTTGTGAGAGTTGTATATGATCTGTCGCCTAAGCCTCCTGCTACAATCGAGTTTGAATAAATGACAATGAAAGATCTAAACAAAATTGTTCTGGATATTCGGGAACGCCAGCGTATAAAACCATCTGCAAATGACCGCCCTGCAGCTTCATGGATCGGGAAGGATCTTGTAGATGGGGAAATAATAGATTCACTGACAATTATCTTCAGAACCTCAGGTTGTTACTGGGGATGTGCCGGTGGATGCACTATGTGTGGATATGTGTATGACAGTGCTGCAGAGTCCCCAGACGATGATGACATTCATTCACAGCTGGAACATGCACTCAAAAAAGCGTCTGATCTTGAAAAAATGGTGGTAAAGATATTTACCTCAGGCAGCTTTCTGGATGAGAATGAGATCAGTAGAAAATCCCGAGAAAATATCCTGCTTCGATTAAAGGAAGATGACCGCATTGCAAAGGTCATTGTAGAGACAAGACCTGAATTTGTGACCGACCAGACAATGGATGATTGCATGGATCTCATTGCTGGCAAGCCTTTTGAAATTGCGGTTGGCCTTGAGACAAGTTCAGATAAGATACGTTCAGAATCTATCAACAAGGGTTTTAGCTTCAGGGACTTTGTAAGGGCATCGGAAATTGCAAAGGTAAGGGGAATAACTACAAAGGCCTATCTGCTTCTCAAACCACCTTTTATTTCAGAAGGTATGGCTGTTAATGATATTATTCGCTCAGTGAATGACATTTATCCTTATGCGGATACAGTATCCATTAATCTCTGCAATGTTCAGAAGGGTACTCTTGTGGAGATGCTCTGGGAAAGAAAGCAGTTCCGTCCTCCCTGGCTGTGGAGTATTGTTGAAATACTGCACAGGACAAAATCAGCGCATCCGGATATTGTGATAATGTCAGATCCCGTGGGTGCAGGATCACAACGTGGTCCACATAACTGCAAAATATGCAGCAGGGATGTGGCAGATGCAGTGAGAAATTTTTCTTTAACTCAGGATATAAGGGTGCTTGAGAGTGTATCCTGTGAGTGTCGTTATCTATGGGAAAAAATAATTGAGCTTGATGATTATACCTATGGTGCTCCCATTACGGTGTAATGTAAATAGATCCTGTAATTTCATCAGGATGTATCTTTTTTATAAAGCATGGTTCCTATTCCCTGATCAGTGAAGAGTTCCAGGAGTATTGAATGGGACACACTTCCATTGATTATATGAATTCCCTCGACTCCGCTTTCAACAGCTGTTGATGCACTTCTGATCTTTGGTATCATTCCACCTGTGATTATTCCTTCACTAATCAGATTCTCAACATCCCCAACTGCTATTCTGGATATTCGAGTAGACTTATCATCATGCTTTTCAAGTATTCCTGGTACATCTGTCATAAGTATAAGCTTTTTTGCATGAATGGCCGCAGCTATGTCTCCAGCTACGGTGTCGGCATTAATGTTCAGGCTATTGCCCCTTACATCCATTGCTATAGGTGATATTACAGGGATGTATCCCTTCTCTGTAACAATGCTTAGCAGTTCAGGATTAATAATTTCCGTTTCTCCAACCCATCCAAGATCAACCTCGTGTTCAATATCTTCGATCATGATACGCTGACTTGGTTTTTTTCTTGCGATTATCATTCGTCCGTCTTTACCTGAGAGTCCGATTCCCCTGCCTCCGTGAAGGCCAATAAGAGATACAATATTGGTATTGATATTACCCACCAGGACCATACTGGCAATTTCCATGGTCTCATCATCGGTTATTCGGAGTCCACCAATGAATTCTGGTTTTTTCCCCATGATCTCCATTTTTGCAGTTATTTCCGGTCCTCCTCCATGGACTATAATGGGATATATCCCTACATATCTAAGCAGAACTATGTCCTGAATAATGTCATCCATTACTTCAGGGTCTACCATTGCATGGCCACCGATCTTGATGACCATTAGGGACCCGTAAAATTCTCTTATATATGGTAGGGCTTCTATCAGGACTTTTTCTCTAGTAAGGGTCATAGCTATATAATTTTCATAAATATGTTTAAAGTTTTGTATTTATGATAATTAAATCATGAAAAAAAGTATTATACTAACAGGCGTGATAGAAATTAGCCATTCAGATCCATTGAATTGTGCACGGTATCTACTCTAAAATTATATTAGCAAAAAAAAATTGGTGCCCATCATATAAAACGGGCAGAGTAACTATCAGATTTCATCGAGCTTTTCAATTTTAACCTTTTTGACATAGGGCTTGTTGATCTTATCTGGCATCCAGTCTGGTTTGTTCTTTGGCGCATCAACCATTTCTTTCCAGCCTTTGAACACATGGACTTTTTTTGTTCCACGCTCTCTGAGTCTGATGGTCTCTGGCTTGCTTTTGGATCCACTTCCCCGGTTTGCCACTTTTAGAGCAGCCTGACGTGGTTGTTTTCCAGTAAATACGCCATGCTCATTTCCCTTTTCATCTCGTAGTACAAAATTTCTTGTCTGAGCCATGATATCACCTCGTAACCTTTTACGGCAACTGATAGTACTTCTGTTTATTAAGTATAAATAGCTTTTCTTTTAAAGTGCTCTTTCGATTCTGATTCTGATGACATATATAATATAATTATACTGTAAATTGATTTTGATTGCATATTAACACAACATTTACATGCAATTAATTTGTAGTATTTTGAGAATTAAGACTTATCAGGATTGAACGATTGATATATCTGAGATTGCTAACTGTTTGAAATCGGTTAAGTAATTTTATAAAAATTAATTATATATATGTATGTTTTAATCTATATTTACAGTGAGGTCATATTATGGAACTTCCTATTGTAATGCTTCCTGATGTTCAGGCAAATAAACCCCAGATCCCGGTCAACCTCTCAAGGGTTGGTGTGACAGATGTAAAAAAACTGGTCGAGATAAAAAGAAAAGGTAAAAGACCCATTGTGCTGATAAGCACCTTTGATATATTTGTAGATCTTCCGTCAAACCTTAAAGGAGCAAATCTATCTAGAAACTTTGAAGCAGTAGATGAAGTTCTGGAAAAGGCTGTCAATATGCCGGTTTATGAGATCGAGCAGCTTTGCAGTGATGTAGCGCACAGTTTACTCACAAGACACGAATATGCGACCCAGTCAGAAGTAATAATGAAAAGCGAATACGTCATCAAAAGGGAATCTCCAGCAACTAAAATGAATTGTCAGGAAGTTGTTGATATTTTTGCAGAGTCCACAGCTGTCAGAAAAGATAATGATAATATAGAAGTGAGAAATCTTGTTGGTGCTGAAGTTGTTGGCATGACTGCCTGTCCCTGTGCTCAGGAAATAATGAGGGACACTGCAAGAAAAGAACTGGAGGCACTCGGTGTTGACAACAAAAAGATTGCCAGATTCCTTCATAAGGTACCAATGGCAACCCATAACCAGCGTGGCCGCGGGATCATATCTGTGGAGTCAAAGGGTGATGCATCAGTATCACTTGAAACAATAATAAAGATCATTGAAAAATCTATGAGTTCCAGTATTGTTGAACTTCTAAAACGCAGTGATGAAGCGGTGGTGGTTGAACAGGCGCATCTCAATCCAAAGTTTGTTGAAGACTGTGTACGTACAATGGCCCGCAACATTGTAAATGAACTTAATCATCTTCCGGATGATGCTGTTGTTGTGATAAAGCAGATCAATGAGGAAAGTATTCACCGACATAATGCATTTGCAGAAAGAATTGCTACAATGGGAGAGCTGCGTGCTGAAATAGAATCTCTCAAATAAAAAAAATATCAGTTGAATCTATATAGTATCAGCTTGCATTATTTACGTGGTGAGATTAATGTGCAGTGTTGGAGATTCATATGATCTAAACATTGATGAGCAGATTCCTGCTAAAAAATATACCTGTAATGAATGCAATAACAAATTCAAAGGAATCGGCAAGAACGTAGCATGTCCGTCATGCGGATCCAAAAATGTGAGAGAACAGGATTAATTACATGCAGCAGGACACAAGGAAGATGTCTGATGCAGTAAGAATTCCTCTAGAAGAACACGAGATCCTGTTTTTAAAAGGAAGCCATGGAACGATTGGTATTGTAAAGGCAGGATCAGAACCCCAGTTTTTCCTGGAAACCGAATCTGAGGAAATTGTACTGGGACTTGAATGTGAGGATCTTATTATAGCTTCAGCTTTTTCCACAGGAAAAGTTGCGGAAAATGGTCTCAAATGTATCCTGTATACAATACGTGAACTGAGATCTCCTATGATCGTTCTTCCTCCAGGTCATCCTGCCTCAAAAAGATTAAAAGCGGTGGTTTCTGCAGGTAATTCAACACAATTGTCATGTAAGATAATTCCCGGAACACACCCTGACCAGAACGTTCTGTGCTCAACTGAGGATTTCACAGGTCTTAGAATAAAGGGAATCTGCGGTGCAATTGAAGTAATGAATAGACTGGACTGTGAAATAAAGAAGTGCAGATTTGAAGTATGAAATAACTTGAATTTTGATACAGGAGGTTATAGATTGGGTGGAGAAGAGATTGGTGAAGTATCCGATATTAACGGGGTTCCAATTAAGGTAGGCAGTACTGTGCGCTACATAAATACAGGTACTGTTGGCAATATTACTGACATCAAGCAGGATTCTGAAGGCGCATGGGCGCTGCTTGATGATACCGATCTGTATTACCGGGTGGATTTTCTGGAAGTTACAGCAATGAAGAAGGTTCCTAAGAAAGCTGAGAAAAAGAAAGAATACCAACCCCACAGGGAATCCTTAGAAGATATGGAATCATTTGATTCCGAACTCTCATCCCAGGCAACAGGGGGAGGCTGATCATTTGCCTTCCAGGAGTGTGAGTGAACGAATCCACTCACCCTCTGGTTCCCTGGATGTACCTACAACAAGGCGTTTAATATCTCCAACCTGCTCAACCATGCCCCTAGCATTCATAATCTCTCCTTCGATCACCTGTCCAGAATAGGTATGGGTATATGAGAGTACATGGTCAATTTCATTATGATCTATCATATATACAGATGGACTGTCGAATGCAAGATCTGAATTTGTGACCCTTGCTTTGATTTCCATATATCCCAGATCTGTACCGCGTTTGATAGGCTCTTTGATCTGGCTCCAGTCACGTACAAACAGAAGATCAAAATATGTTCCCTGAACCATGCCTCTATTGCCCTTGCGCTTTTCATGGACTATGAACTCTTCAAATGACAATTCTGGTTTTCTTTTGTTATAGATAAATTTCCACATCTCTTCACTGATATCCTCTATGGTCTCTCCTCTGGATTTTGCAGATATGAGTGCCCTGCGGGCATCGAACCAGGCATTTCCGTATACCACAAAATCAATATCTGAACTACTTTTCTGTAAACCAAGAAGCATTGAACCGGTTACCCCCATACATGATTCCGGTACTCCGGCAGATTTTAGATTATTTACAATATATTTTACACGCTCATCATTTTGTACAAGAAAAGGAATCCTTTCAGGCGGTGTCAATATCTGCTTTACCTGGTCTTCAGGAACTATGTGCACATCTTCCACCCACTCCGGTCTGTTTGATCTCATGAACTGGAAAGCATCATCAAAATCATATTTTCTGTATCTTATTTTGTTCAGTTTCCTGTCTCCGGTCTCATCGGGTACATATCTGAGCACGGAACGAATTCCATCTGGATGGAAATAATCTGCAACAGCAAAGATCCAGTTTTCTTTGGTTATAATAAAGTCCCTGATTCTAGTTTTTACCATTGATATCAATCCATTATTATTGGTTTTAAACGTTAGGCTCCTTCAGGCTATAATCTTTTAATATCAATGGAGATGTATTATTTAATTGTTTATGGACAGATATACTTGAAATAAAAAAATTTTACCAATCCTGATTTATTATGAATACTAACCATGATCTAAACGAATGGCTGATCAGAATCAGACGAGAGTTTCATAGCATACCTGAAAAGAGCTTTAGAGAATATAAAACCCAGCAGAAGATCATTGATATTCTAAACGACATAGGAATAGAATATGAAATGGTTGCAGGCACAGGTATAGTTGCAACCATAGATGGTATTGAATATGGAAAATGTATTGCCCTGCGGGCTGATATGGATGGTCTTGAGGTAACTGAACAATTGAGTGAAAAGAATCTGGAATATATTTCCCGGCATCCAGGATTCATGCATGCCTGTGGACATGATGCACATATGGCGATGGTGCTGGGCGCTGCAAAACTACTGAATAAAAACCGCAGATACTTCAGAGGGAGTATAAAGATCATTTTTCAACCTGCAGAGGAGCAGCCACCAGGCGGGGCAAGAGAAATGATCGCACAGGGAGCACTCGAAGGTGTTGATGCAATTATTGGCATCCATGTCTTCACAAATCTGGATACAGGTAAAGTTGCCCTTAAAAAAGGTGCTTTGATGGCCAGTTCAAACATGTTTTCCATGACTATTCAGGGCAAAGGCGGTCATCATTCAGACTATGATAAATGTATAGATCCTATTGCTATTGCTTCCGAATTTATATGCAGTATACGCAAAGAAATAGATCAAATACTTGGTCATGGCAGTTATGCGATGGGCTTTGGAAACATCCATAGTGGGTCACAGTTTAACAGGATTCCGGATTGTGCATATATGGATGGCAGTGTACGAACATTCTCCTGTGAGCATATTGGTATAATAGAAAATACATTCAGAAATGTCCTTGACAATCTGATGAAAAAATATTCTCTTAAACATCTACCAGACCTTCCATCATATACTCTGAAATTGAGCAGGGGGTATCCTGTACTTATTAACAATCCCGGATTTACAGAATCTGCAACTCGCTTTCTGGTTAATAATTTTGATAATATAGATCCTGAAATAAAAGAGTTCTTTGGCTCTGAAGATTTTGCATTTTATCTGCGTAAAATACCGGGTACTTTTATCCTGCTTGGTACAAAAAATATAGAAAAGGGTATTGTTGAGGGAAATCATTCCAACAGGTTTGATATAGATGAAGATATACTCATAAAGGGTTCAAATATAATGTATTGTTTGTCTATGGATTTTCTTAAAACTCCAGAGCCATATCTGATATAATTACGGGTCATGTGTCAGATCGGGCTGGCTCAAGTTCCCGAATAAGTGCGATTTCTTCACATTCAGGAAACTTTGGACATTTGATGCATCCGCTCCATACTTTGTGGGGGAGTGTGGATTTATCAACTTTTTCAAATCCGTTTTTTTCAAAAAACTCGGGTACGTATGAAAGTGTAAATACCTTTTTTACACCAAGAGTATACCCTTCATCTATACAGGCCTTCAATAAACTGGTTCCGATCTTCCTTTTGTTATGTTCAGCAATCACTGCCAGGGATAATATCTCGGCAAGATCTTCCCATACAACGTGCAGGGCACAGCAGCCAATTATCTCGTTGTTCTCTTCATATACGTAAAAATCACGTATGGATTCATACAGCTCGCTGAGAGATCTTGGCAGCATAAGCTCCTTTTTTGCATAATTATCAATGATTTTTTTCATTGGTTTAATATCGTCGATAACAGCTTTCCTTAACAATATCTTAATTCTCCGTACAGTATATTTCAGAATAAGAATTTATGTGGCGGGCGTGAAGGGATTTGAACCCCCGATTTACAGCTTAGGAGGCTGCCGCCATATCCTGACTAGGCCACACGCCCTGAATATGCAATATTTGAAAATGCAATATAGTATGTTAAACTTTTGGTCAGTCTAAATTCACAGATATTTTTCATAGAGCATATAGTGGCCATCTGGACGGTAGTAATCCTTTATTGCAGTATTTCCATTGATCACAATGGTTTCTCCTGCAGTTTCACTTATATTGGAGTATCCATTTTTCTCAAAGAATCTCTGTGACCTTAGATTCTCCGGTCCGATAGTAAGTTCGACCCGTGAGCATCCAAAATTTTTAAATTCGTCTTCAGCATACCGGAGAAAGGGATTGCCAATACCATGATTTTGAAGTGAGGGTTTGATACCTATCTGCCAGAGAAAACAGGTATCACTTCTGTTAAGCGATACCATTGAAAGAATCCAGCCTACAATCTCTTCATCATACTCTACTACAAAACAGCTATCTGAATTATACCTAAGCATTATCCTGTAAAAGTCCATTGTATAATTTCCAAGAGGTTTGCATTGTGGCACAAATTCATAGATATCCCTGAACTCACTCTCGTGACCTTTTCTGAATATAAGGTCATAGTTGTTTGAAACCTTTTGTTTCATAGCATCAACTACCTCTTTACAGGAAAATTATTTTTTTAAAATATTAAAAGGAGCGTTGTTTTAATAATACTCCTCAATCTCTGTAATAATCTCTGAGTAGAGTTCCATGTACTCATCTGTAGGTCTCATATCATAGCCAGAGTTTACAATATAACATGAATCAAATGGTTTTCCTTCAGGAGCATTGGATAATCTTTCTTCATACTTAGAATAGATCATGCCAATTATTTCATCTGCTTCTGCAAGATCCATATTAAGTGCAATTCTGCTAATTTCTCCCATAAACCTTGATTCAAGACCAGTTGATTGATCTGCTCTTGCACCTCTGCCACCAACAGGTCCTATCAGCATTTCCCTGCCACATACAGTATCACCGATTGCCTGGGCTGCGGTTTCATAGAACATCATGTCAGTACAGCAGCCTGCAAGATTCCAGTAGTACCTGGCAGTTGGATGGCTCATGTTTCTGGAGATTGCAAGAGATGATATGTTGGATGCCCACAATATTTCCTTTGCTGAGGATGAATTTGTATTCATGTGAACAGCACCTGATGCATGAAGACTTGCCCCGGTTACTAACCTGGATTGTATTGTTTCTGCAACATCAACAATTGCAAGTCCCTCAGCAGATCCTATACATGTACCTCCAAATACCGGGCATTGACCACTGAGGAAATTATTTCCATGTTCCTGATGGAATATTGATTTGTAGAATGTTTCAAAGTCCGTTTTCAATTCATCCAGTTGATAAACTTCCTGTACATCATTTCTAGAATATAGTTCATTGGAGGAAACCAGCATATATGCCTGTGAAATTGTTGGAGTACCGGGTCCAAACAGGGCAAGCCCTTCCCTTCCTGATATTTTGGTAGCCAGCCTTTCAAGCCTTGCTTCTTCAAGTGTTGCAAACATTTCTTCAGGACTCTTTGCCTTTATTGGTCCGTAATTCACGCTTTCCAGGGCTCCTGCATAAATTCCCTGTATAATAGGCTCTATTGCAGAACTGATGTGAAGATTGAGAAAATTCTTTTCAGAGACCGTACCTCCCATAGGACCTCCGATTATTACAGGTGGTTGCGGGTCCATTGGTGAACGTCCGATAACATCTATTTTTTCCCGGAAACTCCCTATTTCAAGGTTTTTTGGTGTGCCAAGGGATTTAAGAATGTCCTCTTCATCAATTTTGATCGATCTGCCGGTATCTGTGCAGTATATACCCACGTCGGTCAAAAGTTCGATAGCCGCTGAAAATACCGAATCTACCATATTCATGTCATAGGGTACAAAAGATGCTTCATCATACTCTATCCCATAATCGGATGCAAGCTCTTCGCAGTTCCTGAAAACATCCATATCATGTTTCGTTTCTTTCTTTTCTTCACCATCAAATGAACTTCTTAAGTATCTGTATATATCTGACATCCATAAGGCCTCCTATACTTAAATTAGGTTTGATGGTCATATATCACTAACGATACATTGATCATGTCAGTAAACTAAATAGCAATGCAGATTAATTTAAATTATCAGCAGAATAGTTTTATCTGACAGTGATGATGGGGGCAGTTACAGGATGAATTCAGATCCTAAAAAAATTGATGGGACTATCTTTGGACTTAATGCAGAAAAAGGTCGATGGATCATGGTCTTTCTTGGCATGGTCATAAACATCTGTCTTGGAAGTATCTATGCATGGAGTGTCTTTGTTGAACCTCTTACTGACCATTTCTTTCTGGAACTTGGAATAGAAGTAACTGCAAACGAGGTTCTTCTTCCATTCTCTGTGTTTCTTGCAGCATTTGCCATAACAATGCCTCTGGCAGGAAGATATATTGATGAATGGGGTCCAAGAAAAGCCACAATCATTGGAGGTCTTCTTACAGGCTCTGGCTGGCTGCTTGCTTCTACCGTACAATCTGTTGAAATGCTTTATCTGGTATATGGTTTAGTTGGAGGCACCGGAGTTGGAATTGCTTACGGTGTTCCTGTTGCAGTCTCAGCACGCTGGTTTCCAGACAGGCGTGGAACTGCTGTAGGTATGACTGTACTTGGTTTTGGTTTTTCAGCATTTATCAGTGCAAATGCAGCAGGTTATCTTATTCCTTTAATTGGTGTTATGGATACTTTCAGATTTTTTGGCATAGTTTTTTTGATCGTGATAACTCTGTCAGCACTTCCCCTTAAATTTCCTCCTGCAGGATGGCTTCCAATAGGATATGCTGTTCAGGATTCCAGAGCTGATCACCTATCTGAATATACCAGAAGCGATATGGTCCGAACTTCCACTTTTTATGGTCTATGGATATGTTATTTTATTGGATGCCTTGCCGGACTTATGGCTATCTCGATTGCACAGCCTGTAGGCACACAGCTTGCTGGTGTTACTTCCGCACTGGCTACAACAATGGTTGGTGTTTTTGCTATATTCAATGGTGGAGGCAGGCCGGTATTTGGCTGGCTAACTGACCGCTTGCTGCCTGGAAGGGCTGCATTATTCTCATTTCTGCTCATTGCAGCAGCTTCATTTATGATCTGGATATTTCCTTCTCCTCTAACGTATGTAGTTGCCTTCAGTATTTTATGGGGATGTCTTGGAGGATGGCTTGCAATCGCGCCAACCGCCACAGCACATTATTTTGGGATATATGATTATCCAAGGTGCTATGGAGTTGTTTTTCTTGCATATGGCGGCGGAGCAATAGCTGGTCCCCAACTTGCCGGATTCATTAAAGTCAGTACAGGTGAATATATTGGAGTATTTCCATATGTGATTCTCCTGGCAATTGCAGGCGCGATTGTGGCCTATTTCCTTCTTCGACCTGTAAATGCTAAAAGATGAAAAAAAATCAGTTGATTCGGATTTTCCCTATTTGGTGGTCATTATCATTGGAGTGTATTCAGGATAGAAGCTGTGTAAATTTTTCATCAACTGTGATGTTCAGGTCAATTCCAAGATCCTGCGGTGTATAGCCAAAAGCAAGCCCTAAAAGCTGTGTATAGTGCAGTACAGGAATTCTGTATTCTGTACCTTTTAGATCATTTAGCTCAGCCTGCCCGCTGTCAAATTGCATGTGACAGAATGGGCATGCATCCACAATACAATCTACTCCTGCTTCATCTATTATTGATAACTTGTGGCCTGCCATTTCAAGCGACTTTTCGTGCAATCCTGACCTGACACCCCCCCCTGCACCGCAACATTCACTCTTATCGGTATAGTCGACACTTTCAGCACCTGTAGCTTCAACAAGTTCATCAAAAAAATGTGGCCTTTCCACACTGTCAATAGCTCGATGCTGAGATGGTTTAATCATGTGGCATCCGTAATGGACCGCTACTCTCAGGTTCAGTGGATGTGTGACCATCTCCCGAATTTGTTCAGGACCCAGTTCTTCACTGAGAAATTCTATAATATGCCTTACTCTGATCTGACCTCTGAACTCAAATCCTATCTTCTCCAGGTGTTCATTGACCATCTTTCTGAGTTGTGGCTGTTCTTTTAGCTGAGCATTTGCTTCATTGAGTGACCCATAACAACCATTGCATATTGTCAGTATATCACGATCCAGTTTTTCCGCAAGTGAAATGTTGCGGGCTGCAATAGTCAGCCAGGTAGTTTTATCAAATGATCTGAACACACCTGGTGCAGGACAGCATGAGGCATCTTCAAGTTCAATGCAGTCAATACTCAGTCTTTCAAGACACAGATTTGTTGCTTTTTCTATTCCTGGATATCTGTTGGGCACAATACATCCCAGAAAAAGTGCCATTTTTGTCATAGTTCACTTTCCTGCCATTTATTCATTTGAATCATATTCTACAAGCATATCAAAACTGCATGATCTGAGGAGCTTTTTGAGATCGTCAAGTGCCTGGTCTCTGCTGGCAACTGTTGCTGGAAGTCTTCTAAGTCCCAGTTTTTCACGCTTGTCGATATTTTCCTGATTGATCGGTACTGCATGTCCTGTTTCAATAAACATATGGGCAACATTTCTGTGATGGAATTTCATGAACCCTTCTAATACTGCCTTTGAGCGAACGGCAAGTATAGTGTCAGCTATTCTGATTTTCCTTGGACATCTCTCCTGGCATGTATAGCATGTGGTGCACATCCACATCTCTTCTTCACCAAGATCAAATATCTTGCGAGAAGCTCTTCTAACCAGTTTTCTGACATTTAATGTCATATGTCTGCCCGAAGGACAACTTGCACTGCAGACACCACATTGCATGCACTTTAAGACATCAATGTTTTCATTTTTGAGTATTTCTTCTAATGTACCATGCATTAGTCATTCCTTCAGTATATACTATGTCTGACTGATCTAAGTTAAATCCTTTTCTGGATGCTCAGGTGGTATGTTGGGTATTACAGCTGAGCTCATGATATATCTGGTGATTTTAACCTATGTATATTTTTGTGTATAATTAATGTAAAAAAAACTTATGAGGAATTATCCCCTAAGTTCTTAGAACTTTTTTTTGATTATGAACATTGCAGCAAGAAGACCTGCAGCTGTCAGAATAGCTTCAAACCCGAGAGTTTCAGGCTCCTCATCAACTGGGTCATCAACAGGAGGTTCTGTAAACTGGTCTTCAATTTCAAATCCGACTGAACCCATTCTCCATCTTCATACCGCAAATAATCCTGATATATTCCCGGATACTCATTGCTTACAGATTTAAACTCGAACAGGAAGGGATTTTTTTATCATTGTAAGTCACTTTCATGTTCAGGTCTATGGTTTCATTTTCTACTGGATATTTAAGTTTATTTAGGAGAGAAAATAAGTATAAGAAAATATTTTATTAAGTGCCAAATTTAAATTTAAAATTTGGAATAAGTAAAAATTTATATAATATAATGATTTATCTTATTTTATTGTAAATAATCCTTATTAGATACTGATAATGTATTTAAATAATGCTTAATGTTTGGTGCTCCATAGAATAGGATTTGATTGAAAATTGCATGAGTTTAAGGTTCTAATTAGATATTAAAAAAATCAATAATTTCTTAAGATGCTGATTTTTTATTTTTCAGTATATTTTCATAGAGTCTAAATAATTTGGTATATATAAAATAAATAGGTGGGATAAACTAATGGATCAGAAAAAGAAAAAATTGTTTAAATTGACCTTAATTTCATGTGCTCTGATGATTGCGTTTTCATTCCCGGTGCTCTCGCATTCGCACGATGCCCATGAAATGGAGGGCGAATTTCTGGATGTCAGGAATGATATCCGTGCTATTGCTCAGAATATACATGATAACTCAGAACATATTTTGGAAGACGAATCACTTGATCCTGAAATAAGAGCTGTGGCAGAGGATGTACACCAGGTGGCACATAAAGTAGACAGATCTGCACATGATATCAGGCACTATATAGATGATGGTGAGTATTCAAAGGCTACAGATGAACTGGAGATTCTCAAATCATCTATAATTGAGCTGAACAGGCTGGTGCATGATCTCTGGGACTATGAATTATTTGAATTGCAACATCATGTGGATGAAATCCATGATGATATGCATGATCTTCAGCACAAATTTCAGGAATTTGAGGTGATGTTTTATGTATACATTGGTGACCGTGAATATACTGAAGAGACTCATGCAGATTCCAGTGATTTGTCAATAAATGAGAGATTACTGGAAATCAGAAATGAAATAAGAGCTCTGGCCCAGAAAATCCATGACGAATCTGAATATATTGCAGAAGATGAAGCACTTGATCCCGAAATAAGGGACGTTGCTGAAAAAGTGCACCAGCTGTCACATAAGGTTGACCGGTCTGCACATGATATCAGACACTACATCGATGATGGAGAGGTCGATAAAGCCAGGGACGAAATGACAAATTTAAGAAGCCTTGTTGTTTCTTTAAACAGCCTTGCACATGAACTGGATGATATCACTCCGGAATCACATAAACATCATGCAGATGAGGTACACCATGACATGCATGCGCTGCAGCATAAACTGGATGATTTCAGCCAGCTGCTCAGTGAGTGGTTAGAAAAGAATAGCAGTGATGAATATGATCTCTCCAGTGCAGAACCTGTTGCAGAAACTCCCGGGTTTGAAGCTATTCTGACCGCTGCAGGTCTTCTTGCTGCAATGTTCATTGTACGCAAAATTCATGATTAATAAGGAACTCATACAGAAGTTCCTTTAATTTTTTATAGTATACTGCAATTGTTTTTTTAAAAAAGCATAAGTCTAAAGATACCGAATGCCATAAATATTTAATTTATTAAATAATTAATTATAAACAAATGAATAGTTTAAAAACCATTGAGTATCTCAAAGATTCATATAGTAAACGTATTTGCCAGCTAGGAAAAGGCAAAAAATCAGGAAAAAAGATCGTTGGAACTTTCTGTATTTTTGTACCGGACGAGATAATCTTTGCTGCAGGTGCTGACCGGGTAATACTATGTGGAGGCAAGAATGATACCATTTCTATAGCAGAACAATATCTTCCAAGAAATATATGTCCACTTGTTAAGTCTTCCTTTGGCTCAATTGTCAATGATGGTTGCTCTGGTGTAAAATCCTGCTCCCATTTTGATATGGTGGATCTTATAGTAGCTGAAAATACCTGTGATAGCAAAAAGAAGATGTATGAGTTGCTGGATGATTATGTTCCAATCCATGTTATTGATCTTCCGCAAAGACCTGATAGTCCTGCAGCTCTGAATTATTTTTTAGATGAGCTTGATAGGTTTAAAAGCAGGATGGAGCAACTTACCGGAAATAAGGTTACTGATGAACAATTGAAAAAAGAAATAAAATCTTCGAATGAAATAAGGAAGCTGTTTCACAGGCTTTATGAACTGCGTAAAAAGGATCCATCTCCTATAAATGGTACAGATGTGCTAAAAATTCTTCAAAAACAATATTTCCTGTCAAAAGATGAGCTGAAAAAGTCTCTCAACATGCTGATCGATGAAGTTGAAGAAGTTGATCACAGAAATGAACACATGCCCAGAATAATGATATCTGGCTGCCCGATGTCTGGTGGAAATACAAAGGTGCCAGAAATTGTTGAGAGTAGAGGTGGAGTTATTGTTGCTGAAGAAAGCTGTACCGGAACACGATCATTCTGGGATCCGGTTGATGAAAATAAGGATCCAATGCTGGCACTGGCCCAACGCTATATCAAAATACCCTGTTCATGCATGAGTCCAAATGAAAGACGCATAGATCACATACTGGAACTTGCAAGGGAATTCAGGGTAGACGGAGTTGTATACTATACTTTGCAGTTCTGCCACGGATATAACATAGAAAAATATAAGGTGCAGCAGGCTCTCAAAGATGCTGGAATACCTATGCTATTTATTGAAACAGATTACAGTAACTCGGATGTGGAGCAGATCGGGGTTCGTGTGGATGCATTCATGGAGATGATTTCATGATATCAGCTGGAATTGATTCTGGATCTGCCACAACAAAGGCAGTTCTGGTAAGGGATGGGATAGACGTTTCGCATATTATAAGGCCTACAGCATTTGATTTTATTTCAGCAGCAGAAAAGGCATATGAGGAAATTCTTGATTATGCTGGAATTGGCAGAAAGGACGTTGATCATGTATATTCAACAGGATATGGCAGAGAAAGCATAAAATTTGCCGATAAAAATGTAAGTGAAATTACTGCTCATGCCCTGGGTGTGCTTCATCTGTATCCGGATGTGAACGGAATTATAGATATCGGAGGTCAGGACAGCAAAGTAATTTCTGTAAATAATGGCAGGGTAACTGATTTTTTAATGAACGATAAATGTGCTGCAGGTACAGGTAAATTTCTGGAGTATACTGCAAGAGCACTTGAAGTTTCAATAGGGGATCTGGGTGATCTAGCACTGGCTTCTAAAAAGCCTGCAGATATTTCAAGTATGTGCACTGTCTTTGCAGAATCAGAGGTTATATCACTTCGTGCAAAGGGACTTTCAAAAGAAGATATAGCAGCAGGTCTTATTGTGAGCATTGCCCGCAGGGTTGCCGTTATGGCCCGAAAAATCAGTCTCAAAAAGAATGTGGCATTTGTTGGAGGTGTGGCTAAGAATGTGGGCATCAAAAATGCCTTAGAATGGGAACTGGGAACAGAGCTTTACGTACCTCCAGAGCCACAGATTACAGGGGCGCTCGGGGCAGCACTTTATGGCAGCAGATGAGGTTCATATCTTGGATTAAGCACTCATTCAATCACAGATTTAACGCGATGCTAAATAGTCGAATTTTTATACTCGATTTTTAAAGATTTTTGATCAGAAACCGGTTGCACTCAGATAATTCAGGATTCTATTTTACTACAGATAAAGTGCATCAATAGGCTTAGACTAATGTAATTTATTTTTTAGTAAGTTGCAGGATTTTTTTGATCAAGTACATTATTTTGTCGTCAAGGGGATACCAACAGTTAATTATATATAATATTAAGTAGGTAATAAGTTACCTAATACCATGTATAACATCTACTATATTTCGGATTGCATGTCATATTGTTTCCACGCAATATAAAGAACTGTTCTCTGATTATATAGTTTTAATATGTATAAATGCCAGTTTATTCATTGTGATCAAATGGTTCATAATTGTTCAGGTGGAAAATAATAATCATTGACTTTCCCCTGAATTCGAAAAGGTCTGTGGTGATAAATAAATATGTGTGGAATTTTTAGTGTAATTGATAGAAATAGATCCAGAATGGATGGATCTGCTATAAAGGATGCTCTCAGTCTGATGGATGAGAGGGGGAGCGGAGAAGGTGCTGGTTATGTGGCATATGGGATATACCCTGATTTTCCAGACTGCTATGCCCTTCATGTCTTTTTTGATAACATAGTTGAACCAAAATCAAAGGTGGATGATCTTCTTAGCAAGTGGGGTGTGATTGTACATCAGGAGGAGATCCCTACTTATGAACAGCCCAGGCTTAAGAGACAGCATATCCCCTGGAGATACTTCTTCAAGCCCTATAAGGATCTGATGGTAGGGAGCCTGACCCCTGAGGAAGATATAATCATAAAGACGGTCATGAGTATAAACTCTGGAATTAATGGCGCACTGGTATTTTCTTCCGGAAAGAATATGGGTGTCTTTAAGGCTGCAGGATGGCCAGAGGATGTGGCCAATTTCTACCGTATCGACTCCTATAAGGGGTACATATGGCTTGCTCATAACCGCTATCCTACAAACACTCCTGGATGGTGGGGCGGTGCACATCCGTTTAATCTTCTGGACTGGAGCGTTGTTCACAACGGTGAGATCACATCCTATGGAACGAACCGCCAGTATGTTGAAAGCAATGGATATAAGTGTACAATGTCTACGGATACCGAAGTTGTAGCTTATCTCTTTGACCTGCTTGGCAGAAAGCATGAACTTCCCGAAAACTTTATCGTAAAAGCCCTGGCTCCCCATTTCTGGGATGAGATCGATTCAATGCAACCCCGGGAAAGAGAACTTAACCGGGCCATACGTCTGACATATGGGCCTGCAATGATGAACGGTCCCTTTGGAATAGTTGTGGCAAGAAGTGATGGGATTGTGGGATTTACAGATCGTATTAAACTCAGGCCTCTTGTGGTGGGAGATGATGGTGACAGACTCTATATCTCCAGCGAAGAGGCAGCAATACGCACAGTTGATCCTGATATAGAAAATATATACATGCCAAAGGCAGGAGAACCTGTTATCGGGAGAGCTGTCATATGAGTCTGGGAAGTATCCCCTTAAAATACAGGATAGATATCGATCGGGATCAGTGCATGCGGTGCATGAGGTGTGTAGAAAACTGTTCATATGGAGTATTCAGAAATGAAGAAGGTAAACTGATCCTCAATTCTCGAAAATGCACAGCATGTCACCGATGTATATCTATGTGCCCCAGAGATGCGATTTCACTCAAGGAACGCCCTGTAGATTATAGATCTCATTCTCTCTGGACAGGCGAGGCACGTGAGGATATCATCAACCAGTCCCGAACAGGTAAGATCTTACTGGCAGGAATGGGTAATGCAAAGGAATATCCGGTAATCTTTGACAGGCTGGTTCTGGATGCATGTCAGGTAACAAATCCAAGTATTGATCCTTTACGTGAACCAATGGAACTTCGGACCCACATAGGAAAAAAACCACCGAGGCTCGAGTTTAAAAAGAATGAGGATGGAGATGTGGATCTGATAACAGAACTTGCCCCAAATCTTGAACTTGAAACGCCGATTATGATCGGGCATATGAGCTACGGAGCGATCAGTCTTAATGCCCAGAGAAGTATTGCAAAGGCAGTCTCTAAAGTCGGTACATTCATGGGAACTGGTGAGGGTGGACTTCATGAGAGTATATATCCATATCAGGATAATATGATAGTTCAGGTAGCTTCAGGACGTTTTGGTGTTGATATCAATTATCTGGACAGGGGTGCAGCCATCGAGATCAAGATCGGTCAGGGTGCAAAGCCTGGCATAGGGGGTCATCTTCCTGGTGAGAAAGTATGTTCTGATGTTTCATGTACCAGAATGATTCCTCTTGGAAGTGATGCCATAAGTCCTGCACCCCACCATGATATCTATAGTATAGAGGATCTGGCACAGCTGGTAAGAGGTCTCAAGGAAGCCACCCAGTGGAAAAAACCTGTTTTTGTAAAGGTTGCAGCAGTTCATAACGTTGCAGCTATTGCAGCAGGAATTGCCCGTTCATCGGCGGATGCAGTTGTGATTGATGGATTCAGGGGAGGTACTGGTGCGGCACCCAAGGTTTTCCGTGATAATGTAGGAATTCCGATCGAAGCTGCCATTGCAAGTGTTGACCGGAAACTGAATGAACAGGGTATCAGGAATGAAATCTCAATAATTGCAAGCGGTGGGATCAGGAATAGTGCTGACATTGCAAAATCAATTGCTCTGGGTGCCGATGCTGTGTATATAGGAACTGCGGCACTGATTGCAATGGGATGCAGGGTGTGCGGAAGCTGCTACCGTGGTCTATGTCCCTGGGGAATCGCTACCCAACGAGAAGATCTTGTAAAGCGTCTGGATATAGAAAGCGGCTCAAGGCAGGTTGCAAATCTTATACATGCATGGACTTATGAACTTAGTGAATTGATGGGTGCTGCAGGTATAAACAGTATAGAAAGTTTAAGAGGAAACAGAGAACGTTTGAGGGGATACATGCTTGATGAAGGAACCCTCGATGTTTTACAGATAAAGCCAATAGGAGCATGATTTGCATGATACCCGATGAAAAGGTGGTTATTGATGCCCGGGGTATTCATTATACCCGGCTAAATGGATTGATAAGACAGGCCGTAGAAGACGGCGCCACTGAAATTGTGCTCAAAAACGTACTCGGGCAGAGATTTATTGCAGATGCCCTTAAAGCTGATGTCTGTATTGAAATATACGGAGTACCCGGAGGTGATCTTGGAATGTTTATGAGTGGACCTGTATGCATTGTGCATGGTAACTGTGAACATGCACCGGGTAATACAATGGATGATGGAAGGATCATTGTTCACGGAAGTACTGGTGATGCTGCTGCTCATAGTATGAGAGGTGGGAAAATATTTGTTAGGGATTACATTGGCTACCGTGGAGGCATACATATGAAAGAGTATGATCAGAAGAAGCCCACCCTTGTAATTGGCAAATCTGCACATGCCTTTCTTGGAGAATATATGGCTGGTGGTTTGATAATCATGCTTGGAATTGATCAGAAAGGTCCATTCCTTGAAAGAGGAATCGGCAGTGGTATACATGGCGGCAGGATAGTTATCCGTGGGCCTGTCGATGATCGCTATCTTGGCGTGGGTGCTAGAAAGATGGAATTGGATGAAAATATGCTTTGTGAGATACATTCTCTGGTAAAGGAATTCTGCAATTACTTCAATATTGATGATAAACCTCTGATGGATAATGATTATACGATCATTGGACCTTCAAGCAGCAGACCTTTTGCTGGTAAATATACCTGGGAGTGATACTGTGAATGAAAATACTTATCAAGAACTGGAAAAAGAGGTGTGGCTGAAGGGTATCTGTTCTGGATGTGGTGCATGCGTAGCGGTGTGTCCACCTGGATCTATATATTTTGAACCTGGTAAGTCATCTGATAATCCAATGCATACAGGCTATTGCAAATCAGCAGACGATGGTGTTGCATGTGGTGCATGTTACAATGTATGTCCCCGGGTAAAGGATAGTTTGATTGAAGAAAATGATCTTCTTGGGAATTATATGTGTATCATGTCTGCAAAATCCCAACTTGATATCCCACGCAGGCAGAGTGGTGGCGCAGTTACCGCGATGCTGGTGAATGCTCTTGAGACAGGTCTTATAGATGCGGTTGTTGTGGTTGCTGAGGATCCATGGACCCTGAAACCATACTCTGCTGTTATCTCTGATTCAGATTCAGTGGTAAGCAAAGCAGGTAGCAGATATAACTGGTGGGTACCTCTTGTATCAGCACTCAATGATGCTGTTATCAGACAGAAATACAGAAACATTGCAGTTGTTGGAGTTCCATGTGTAGCACAGGCTATCAGTAGGATTCGTGAAAGTGACCTTGATCTTCTGATGCCTTTTAGAGATTCTATTCGGTTGATGATAGGATTGTTCTGTACTGAAACATTTGACTACGTAAAACTTCTTGAAGAAAAACTGAGTAGAGAGCACTCAATACTTCCCTTTAAGGTGGAAAGGTTTGATGTGAAGGGCAAACTTGAGATCACTCTGGATGACGGTAATACCATCACATTTCCTCTTTCAGAACTGGAGGATTGTGTAAGGCCTGGATGTAATGTATGTACCGACTTTACGGCCAATTATTCAGATATTTCTGCAGGTTCTGTAGGCAGTCCCGATGGATATACTACTCTGATCATACGTACAGAAAAAGGAAAGAAACTGTTAGACAGTGCTATTGAAAAGGATAGGCTGACAATAATTGATGATTGTGATCTGGCGATAATTGAGAAATTGTCGGACAAAAAAAGAAAAAGGAAATAATATTGATCTGAATGAATAAAATATCAATTTTAAGGAATTCGGTATTGTGTACATATCTATATACACAATACTGAGATTTTTACTTTATTTATATCACATTTAGATATCTTTTGATCTCCCATTCGTGTACCTGCATGCTGTAGAGATCCCACTCAGCCTTTGCAAGGCGTAGAATATTGTTGATCACATGTTCACCCAGTGCTTCTTTCATCAGATCACTGTCTGCAAGATACATGCTTGATTCCTGCAATGTTGCCGGGAGGATATCGATGCACTGTTCACGACGTTCACATTCGTTCAGATCAAATATATTGATATCTACCATCTCTCCGGGATCAACCTTTTCATTTATGCCTTCAAGACCTGCAGCCAGTATTGCTGCAAAGGCAAGGTATGGATTGCATGATGGGTCTGGGCTTCTAAGTTCTACACGTGTACTCTTGCCCCTTGCTGCAGGGATACGTATAAGTGAACTTCTGTTTGTGCCGGACCAGGCTATATATACCGGGGCTTCGTATCCCGGGACCAATCTTTTATAAGAGTTAACGATAGGGTTTGTTATTGCAGTGATTGGTCTGATATGCTTTAGCAGTCCGCCTATAAAGTATTTGGTGGTATCACTGATATCCATATCACTGTCAGGGTCATAGAATGCGTTCTGCCCATCTTTTTCGAGAGAGAGATTTACATGCATTCCAGATCCATTTTCTCCGAATATAGGTTTTGGCATAAATGTTGCATGCAGACCGTTCATCTTTGCAATAGTGCGTGTAACATATTTGAAGGTCATTACATTGTCTGCCGTTGTAAGTGCATCACTGTATTTGAAATCAATTTCATGCTGCCCAAAGGCCACTTCGTGATGTGAGGCCTCTATATCAAAATTGAGACTTGTGAGTGTTAGTACAATTTCTCTTCTGATATCTTCGGTCAGATCAGCAGGTGCAAATTCAAAATAACGCCCGAAGTCATGGGGGCGTGTGGTTGCAGAGCCATTATCTTTTTCGAACAGGAAAAACTCCAGTTCAGGTCCGACATTGAATTCGTATCCCATATCTTTTGCTTTGTTTATCATTGTTTTGAGCACATGTCTGGGGTCTCCCCAGAATGGTTGACCATCGGGCATATACACATCACATATCATTCTGGCAACGACATCTTTTTCGTTCCACGGAAGTATTGCAAAGGAATCAGGATCAGGTTTTAGAATCATATCTGATTCATCGATACGAACAAATCCTTCAATTGAAGATCCATCAAAAGATATTCCTACATCCAGAGCTTTCTGTATCTGGGTTACAGGTATTTCTACGTCTTTGACAACGCCCTGAATGTCAGTAAACTGCAATCTGATAAATTTAACATTGTTTGTTTCTATTGAATTGAGTACTTTTTCTTTGGTGCTACCAGTCATTACATCGCCTGTATTATATTTGCATTTAATCTATTGAGGTCAATATCCTTATTCCTTCATCTGAGTATATCATCTTTTTGGTTGAATCTTTTTACTTTAAATCAATGATAAACAGATAAATGTTGCCTGTTCTATTTTCCAGTTGATTTTGTGCACAATCAGCCGAAAAGAAGTATTGATCTGTCTTATTGATACGGCTTCAATTCATTTTTTATACTTGCATTTAACGTCGCATTCTTTATTGTATCTGTAATAATCGCATCTTATAGATACTTCCAGTTCCTGGTCCCAGTCAAGTCCAAATATCTCAGAAATATATGCAACTCCCTCTTCCAGAGCTACACGTACAGCTTTTTTACAGCATCTGGGTCCACCGGCATCTGCGATCATATCAAGGGATCTGGAAGTTGCCCGAAGTGAATGCGACCTCTCCTGGGGCAATAATGGGGTGGCACCTGTCAGGACACTAACTGCAACTCCTGTACCTATACCTGCTCCACATGCTCCGTAAAATCCACAGTACCCCCCGGGTATGGTTCTTCCCCGCTTGATCCCTTCCAGAATTGTGAATTCGTTCTTTTTTCCTGTATGATTCTGATAGGCGGCTATCAGCACAGCAGGGACAAGTGCATGATGTTCAGGCCCATGCATCGGAATCTCTGGATGGCGCATCAGGGTTTCTGCGATCTCAAAAGGATCCTCAAGATCAGTTTTTAAACAGAAGGTTTCAATTATTTCCACTGCATCCCTGGAGTGACATTCATTGCATACATAATGCTCCTTCTCACAGAGTAAATAGGTCTCCTTCTCTTCTCTGCAATAGTGACATCTTGCAGTTACTGCCTGGTTTAGATATTCAATATCCTTCCCGCAAACCATACAATCAGATTTTTGTTTAGGCCTGGTGCTTGAATTTATCATATTATCAATCTCGATATCTGAATTGAAATCCGGGCTTGTTCATCTGTTCATTGTTCTGATTTATCTATCTAAAATGCAGAAACCAGAGAGAATATATTATAATATTATATTGATTACATGGAAGATATATGGTTTCCGATTGATATGAACATCCATTCCTTATATCTCTTTGAACACCTTTGCAAGAGATTCTCCTTTTACATGTATTGAGAACTGGGAGAAGTATCCAAATGGTGTAGTATGTACTTCTATATCTCTCTGTTCCAGTTTTTCTTTTATCTTTGAAATAATCTCCACAGCACATTCAGGTGAAGATTTACTGGATGAGAGATGTGCAAAAGAATGGAGGACTATTCTATTCTTGTCTAGCTTATTAAGGTACCATCTAAGGTTGGTTACCGCCTTTTTGATTACCTTGTTTTGTCTTTCTTCGTCCACAGCTTCTACATGCATAAATATAACTGCTGCGTTTTCTATATTTGCCTGACTCCTGGTATCTTCAGCATTTTCAAGTGTTTTGCTATGGGTTTCAAACCGGAAATGCTCAGTATCAAACATTAGCATTTTCATTGTGAGTTCACCATATGGTAAATATTTCTGCAACCAATCAAATAGTTGATCATATAAGCAAAAATTTCAGGCCTGGATATTTATCGTTATTTGGCATAAATAGCATTAACATGCGCACATAAATATTTTATTTATAATGATTTCGGAAACATACTTTTTTAGTATATGCCTGTACAATGTTTTATTCTGTTGCAGGTGGGTGGATATAAAAAAATTCAAAGCAAATATAATATAATTTAATAATATCTGTTATTTTATATCGATTGTTAATGATAAATCACAATATTTATATACCACATTATCAATCATTATAATTGTAAACAAATGATATTCATCTATATTTCAATTTACTGAAATATTGATTGAATGATATGGTGTAGGGTGTTTGTTATGAAACAGAAAGTGCATGGAAAGATCGTTTGCATATGGGGTGGGATGTAAATGAAGGAACAACTCAAATTTGAACCTGATTCCACGGATTCACTAGCTATATACCTTTATATTTTTGGTATACTTCTGATTGTAATCCTCTATTTATCAGGTGTTCTGGGCTAAGTTTATTCTTTTTTCCTCCATTTTTATCTTTAATTTTTTTTAAATCTGTTTTTTATTATGGTAGACTATGAAAATATACTGAATAAATCATACAAAAGGTGAGATTAGAATATGCAGAAAGCTACATTTGCTGCAGGGTGCTTTTGGGGTATAGAAGATGCTTTCAGTAAACTGGATGGTGTGATTCATACACTTTCCGGTTATACTGGAGGACATGTTAAATACCCAAAATACAAAGATGTCATAAGAGGCAGGACCGGTCATGTGGAGGCTGTACAGGTAACTTTTGATCCGTCAGTGATAAGTTACAGACGCCTTCTGGATGAGTTCTGGAAGTTGCATGATTCAGAGTATGCAGGATGTATCGCTGTATCACTTGACGGAAAAGGCCCTGTAATGGGGGATCATTATCGCTCCATGATTTTTTATCACAATGAAGAGCAAAAAAGAATTGCAATCGAATCTAAAAAAGAACAGGAAGATGCAGGCGATGAAGTTACAACTGAGATTGTGCCGGCTGAAGAGTTCTATCCCGCTGAAGAATATCATCAGCAGTTTTTTAAAAAGAATAAGCAAGACATGTGATATGTTTGTTATCCAGAGATTTGTGTAACTTCAATTACTGCATTATGATACATTCTGTAAATTTTGTAAACTTTTATTTTACTTTAAACATTTTCTACACATTTCTGTATGTATGGATTAATATACTGTTTGTAAATATGCTTTATCCTGGAATGCTGTGTCCAAAATAAACTTAACTATGTACACATCTATATACATATATATGGAGTATATGGAGTTTAGTACTGCTGGTGTAGTGGGAATATGAAAAGACATCTGATTATCCATATATGAATCTTAATGGACTAATTAATTCAAGCACATGTGACCTTAGATAAGAATCCTTGTCTGCTGATTTCAGTTTATTGTGCTGGCGGGGCTGAAAAATGGGGAATGTAAATATTCTTGTTGTTGAGGATGAAATAATCGTGGCCCATGACATAAAGAATTGTCTGGAAGACCTTGGTTATGCTGTAACAGGAGTTGCAGCTACTGGTATGGATGCCATAAAAAAGGCAGAGGAAACTTATCCTGATGTTATTCTTATGGATATTGCCCTTAAAGGTGATATGGATGGCATTGAAGCCGGCGAAATAATATGCAAAAATCTGGATATTCCTTTAATTTACCTTACAGCTTACTCTGATGAAAAAACAATTGAAAGAGCAAAAGTTACACAGCCCTTTGGATTTATACTGAAACCTTTTGATGAAAAAACGCTTAAATGTAATATTGAAATGACTCTTTATCGTCACAGGATAGAGAAATCCAGAAAATATAATGGAAAATCAAATCTAATAAAAATTTTTGATAACATTCCAGATGCAGTCATAGTTACTGATTCAGAGGGTTGTATCAAACACATAAACCCCCGGGCCGAGAAACTTACAGGATTGAATAAGATCGACGTGGTTGGATTGCATATCAATGAGATACTTGATCTGAATTATGATTCCAACAAGCAGATGGAGGATCCTGTGAAAAAAGCTATAGAAAAAGACGTGTTTTTTGATTTTGGAGAAAGTACTGTGCTTACGTCATGGGAAGGCAGGCAGACACCTGTAGATATTATGTGGGTACTACGATCAAGAATGAATCTCAGGAGATCATCTGTGTTTTTTTAACATTACTTAAACAGGCAACAAATAATGGTGTTTCGAATTGCTGGAATCGGCCATATAATGATTTCTGAGATGTAAAATATATATCTGATGAAAATAGAATAATGGCAAAGGAGTATTCACTATAATGAGTGAACTATGGAAAGAACAGTTAGAAAACAGCATCGATTCATTAGAAAAACTTGAAAAAATAATAAATCTTACAGATGATGAGAGACAGGCCATTAAAACCCTGGACACTCGCTGGGGTACAACACCCTATTTTGCATCCTTGATGGATAAAGATGATCCAAACTGTCCAATTCGAAGACAGGTTGTTCCATCTCTTGAAGAAAATACAAATAAATATGGTATGCAGGATTACCTTGTCTGGAAGGAAAATCGTGCAACTGATGAAGTCCGTCCTGACAGTATTGCCCGCCAGTACCGGGACAGGGTTGCTTTTACTGTAACTGGGAAATGTGGTATTTACTGTAGACACTGTTTCAGAAAAGAACTTGTTGTTGACAGAGACCTGAAACTCGATTTTAATATAGACGAGGGAATTGAATGGATCAGTCAACATCCTGAGGTCAGGGATGTACTTGTCACAGGCGGGGACCCTCTGCTTCTACCGGATGAAAAAATAAAATATCTGATCGACAGTCTGCGTGAGATCCCTCATGTTGAGATGATACGTATCGGTTCCCGACTCCCTATTGTTCTGCCTCACAGAATTACCGACAATCTCAAAGAAATTCTTGGAGGATATCATGAGGTGCCTGTCTGGCTCAATACTCAGTGCAATCATCCAAAAGAGATCACTGACCTGACAAAACGTGCAGTATATGATCTTCTAACGTGTGGAGTTAATGTAGGTAATCAGGCGGTACTGCTTAAAGGTATCAATGATGATGTGGGTACAATACGCAGTCTTCATCAGGAGCTGCTGAGTGCAAGGATCAGGCCTTATTACCTGTTCTATTGTGAACCTGCACCTGGAATAGATCACTTCAGAACCCCTGTCGAAAAGGGCAGTGAACTCATACGTGATGGATTGCGGGGACATACCACAGGACTTGCCCAGCCAATGCATGTGATTGCCACAAATGTTGGTAAGATTCCTCTGATGCGGGATTACTATATTGTGGGAAATGATGTTGAAAAATATACACTGAAGAATCATCGTGGAGAAACCACTGAGATCCCAAATATAAAAGAATAAAAAACATCAACATATTTTTGATTTGACTTTTCAGTAACCAAAAGTTAAATTTCAATTATGCTAGAAAATTAATATGCTAGAAATATAATTTCTAAATTTCTAATATTGATTCATTGATCTTGCACAATTGCGATATTTTTAAATATATAAAACTGGCAGGTTCGTTTAGAACCTGCTGAGATATTTATCTATTTCCCACTTATGCACCTGGGCCTTATATTCATTCCATTCTGATCTTTTACCTGCAATATATTGCTCGAAAAGGTGTTCTCCCAGTGTTTCTTTTACAAATTCGCTTTCTTCCATAAGATCCAGAGCTTCTTTCAGACTTCCTGGAAGTGATTCTATACTTCTCTGCTTTTTTTGCTCAGGTGTCATTTTGAATATATTCTGAGCAACAGGTTCTCCTGGATCGATTTCATTCCTTATTCCATCCATCCCTGCACGAAGCATCAGGGCAAAGGCAAGATATGGATTACAGGTTGGATCTGGACATCTCAGTTCAACCCTGGTACCTTTGCCACGGGTTGCTGGTATACGTATCAGTGAACTCCTGTTTTTATCTGACCATGTTATATAGATGGGTGCTTCATATCCTGGAACCAGTCTTTTGTATGAGTTTACCAGTGGGTTTGTAACGGCTGTGAATTCCTTTATGTGGCTTAGCAATCCTCCTACATAATATCTTGCAATATCTGAAAGACCGTTTACGCCTTCTGGGTCATAGAATGCATTCTTTCCGCTATCTGTCATCAGCGACTGATTTGAATGCATTCCTGAACCATTTACTCCGTATAGGGGTTTTGGCATGAATGTTGCATAATAACCTCTGTGACTTGCGATCGATTTGACTACGTATCTGAATGTTACTACATTGTCTGCCGTGGAAAGTACATCACTGAATCTGAAATCGATCTCATGCTGAGAGGGTGCCACCTCATGATGGGAAGCTTCAAGTTTGAAACCCATATGTTCCAGTGCATAATCTATATCACGCCTCATGTCCTGTGCCCGGTCAAGGGGGGCAAAGTCAAAGTAGCCTCCCTGATCTGTGAGTTCAGTTGTAGGGTTATGGTTCTCATCCACCTTGAATACAAAAAATTCCAGTTCAGGTCCCACATTCATTGTGAAACCTTCCTTTTTTGCATCCTCAATGGCCCTTTTAAGTATATACCTGGGATCCCCGACAAACGGTGATCCATCTGGAAGTTTGACATCTCCCAGCATTCTGGCCACAGCTCCTTCCTTTGGTCTCCAGGGAAGTATACGGAAGGTTGTAGGGTCTGGCATCAACATCATATCTGACTCTTCGATGCGGGTAAATCCTTCAATTGATGAACCATCAAACATTATCCCTTCTCTGAATGCATTTTCAAGGTCTTCTGATGGTATGGCCCAGCTTTTGATTACTCCGAATATGTCGGTGAACTGAGTTCTGATGAACTTAACATCATGCTCATTTACTGCCTTTAATACGTCTTCTTTTGTTTTATACATAAAAATCTCCCTTTTAATAGGAACACACTAATCATTTACCGCTTTAATATTATATAAAACAATCGGTTAATCTATTTCAGTTAGAAAAAAATTAATCATCTGTAAAATTTCTGTCAGCCATGCAGAATACTAATATTGGTCCTCTTATTAGCTTTTGATCTTCTTTGGGATCCATACCGATACTGATCCGGCTTTGCAGTGAAATTCTCCTCTGCCATCCCTATTAGTGACCACATTCATATTGATCTGCTCTGTCAGGTCGATATATGTAGTGTTGGGGGAAGTTGTTTCCATTTCTTTGTAACCATCATCCCCATTGCTCATTATTACTGCCATACCACCTGGATGATCATCATTGCCTGTGCGGGTCCAGCCTATGCAATCCGGATTGTTGAAATAGTCATACTGATCTCCGTGTTTGAATGTTCTACGCGCCTCTAAAAATTTATCAATCATCCATCTGTGACTATCGATCCAGATTTCATGCTCCTTCCCGTCCTTGCCCATACCCTTATATTGTGCACCGTAATAATCAGCGGAAAAAATACAGGGATAACCATCTCTTCTTAAAAGTATAAGGGCATAAGCCAATGGTTTAAACCAGTTATCAACGACTGATTCGAGTGGCCGCAGGGGCTGTATGTCATGGCTATTGACCAGAGTTACAGCTATTGCAGGATATTCCTTAACCAGAGAATTATCGAAAATATTTCTCAGGTCATAACTATTACCCTGATTTCCGGCAGTGACAAAATTCTGTTGCAGGTGCATATCAAATAGCAATATATTTCCGCCAGTCCTTTCAATGAAATTCTTCAGAGCATCGTGATTTTTAGACCAGTATTCGCCAACTGCAAAAAGGTCCCTTCCGGCATATTTGCGCATGTGGTTGAACCAGTCTACAAAAAAGCTTATTTTCACATGTTTTGCTGCATCAAAGCGAAATCCATCAATATTGGTAGTATCAAGAAACCATTCTCCCCAATAAAAGATCTCTTTTTGAACATCGGGATTATTAAAATCCAGATTGTTTCCCATCAGGTAGTCATAGTTACCCTTGCCCATGTCAACATCCTGGTCAAAGTCTTTACCTTCAAAAAGGTACACTGCATCCTTATCCTCATCCAGTGCATTGTGATCCGCTGCATTGAAATGCCACCAGTGCCACTCTAATCTTGAATATTTACCTTTACGCCCAGGAAATTGAAAGTGTGTCCATGCTCTGATGGTTTGCAGTTCCCCGATTGGCTCATTGCGGTTCTGTGGATTGTAGGGAGTAGCCTGGAATTCTTCCAGTCTGTCGCCTCCAAGCTTATGATTGATCACAATATCTGCATAAACTCTTAATCCTGCACCATGGGCTGCATTTATGGCCTCTATGAACTCTCTGCGAGTTCCATATTTAGTACGTATTGATCCTTTCTGGTCAAATTCACCAAGATCAAATAGATCATAGATCCCATACCCTACATCATGTTCTCCACCTGCGCCTTTATAGGCAGGAGGCAACCATATTGATGTAATGCCGACCTGGGCTAGAGTCGAAGCACTTTCTTCAAGCTGTTTCCACAGTGTTCCGTCAGCAGGCATGTACCAATGGAAATACTGCATCATTGCACCAGCATATTCCTGCATAAATCTCCTCTTTTTAAAACATCATTTTGACTGGCTGCTAAAATATGATATGATCTCCATAGACTCGGTTTATAGATCAATCAATCCAAAAAGGGAATTTTTGAATCATCATGTATAAAATATAATTACTGTATTCTTTTATTTACTCCCGTAATTGATATGATAGGTCACACATGCATAAAGCCTTTTTGTGATCGCTTCATTATATCTAATCGGAGATTTAAAAACCAATGTAACTCGATAAGAATATTTATTGAAATGAAGTCAGGGCAAATGCCATATAGGAATATAAGTATCTTTAAATTAGTGGGGTAGCGCAATAAATCTCTGCAAAAGCATATCCTGGAGATGGATGTGTAAAATGGGATGACTATTCATTTTAATGAATAGCTCATGTATCTAAATGAAGGGTGCTTTAAATGAAAGGTAGTGAACTATTTGTAAGATGCCTGGAAAATGAAGGTGTAGAATATATTTTTGGTATTCCGGGAGAAGAAACACTTGACCTGATGGAATCTCTGTCAAGGTCTGAGATCAGGTTTATTGTTACAAGACATGAACAATCAGCTGCATTTATGGCAAATATGTACGGCAGAATGACCCACGCACCAGGAGTATGCCTTGCAACTCTGGGACCCGGAGCCACCAATTTAATGACTGGTATAGCCGATGCCCATCTAGACCGGGCCCCTATGGTAGCGATAACCGGACAGGGAGGACTGGATCGAATCCATAAAGAGTCACATCAGTATATCGACATAGTAAGCACATTCAAATCGGTGACCAGCTGGAATAAAAGTATTGTACGTGCAGATTTCATACCTGAAATAGTTTCAAAGGCGTTTGATACTGCAGTAAATGTTCCTGGAGCAGTACACATCGAGTTGCCCGAAGATATTGCAGCTGATAATTCTGGAAAAAAAGCCCTGTTGAAAAGGGCTTATTCGCATATCACCACTCATGATGAAACCGAACTGGAAAAAGCAGCGCAAATGATTGAAGATGCTTCCATGCCTCTCATCCTTGCAGGTAATGGGATAGCAAGGCTAGAAGCAGCAGAGAAACTGCAGGATTTTGTTGTGGGCACAGGTATTCCTGTTGTAACAACTTTCATGGGTAAAGGTGTAATCTCTTCAGAAGATGAGCACTATCTTGGATCTATGGGTATACCTGACCGTGATCATATTATGTGTGGTTTTGATATGGCAGATCTTGTGATATGCATAGGATTTGATCCTGTAGAATACAGTCCTGCTTTCTGGAACCCGGCAGGTTCTAAGACTATAATCCATATTCATCACAATCATCCGGATATTGTTGAAAGCTACATTCCTGCTACATCCCTGGTAGGTGATATTAAAGATTCACTTGAGCACCTCCAATCCCACTGTAAATTTAAAAAAGATATCCCAGAGGAGTTTCGCAGAATTAGGGTCAGAATGATAAATGAACTGACTGATTTCAGGGAAAACCTTTCATTTCCGGTAAAACCCCAGAAGATCCTCTGGGATATACGCCAATGTCTCCCTGATGATGGTATACTTATCAGTGATGTAGGTGCACATAAATTGTGGATTGGAAGGCTGTTTCCTGCACTCAGACACAATACGGTCTTTATGTCAAATGGTCTTGCTTCAATGGGTTTTGCACTCCCTGCAGCTATTGCTGCAAGCATTGTTGAACCTGAAAAGAGTATCATTGCAGTTGCAGGAGATGGTGGTTTTCTGATGAATGTCCAGGAGCTTGAAACTGCTGTTAGACTTGGATGCAGTTTTGTGGTGATTATATTCAATGATTCCCAGTATGGTGTCATTGCATGGCATGAGATGAAAAAATTCAATCAGGCAACAGGAACTGATTTTACAAATCCTGATTTTGTAAAGCTTGCAGAAAGTTTTGGTGCCAGAGGGGTAAAGATCAGCAATACTGATGAACTTCAATATAAGATCAGGCAGGCACTTGAAATGGGTGGTGTATGGGTAATTGATGTAGAGGTTGATTATTCAGAGAATATCAAACTTACCCGGAAGCTGGAAAACAGTTCATGTGAGATATTTGAATAAGCATCTTTCAGGGTATTTCTGTTATTTATATTGCATATGTGTTGATATATTCTTGAAACATATGTGCTTCCATATGCATTCATCGCATATTTCAAAGGCAACTGAGTCTGGTAGATATTTCCCTGTTATCTGAAATATTTCATTAGCATTCAACGTAGTGTTCTCAGGTATCTTTAACTTATCCAGTACCTGCTGGTCCATATATGTTATGTGATTATCAAGGAGGTCTCCACGGCATTTTCCATTAATATTGGAAGGACAGAAGGTGCATATATCATCACATTCTGTTACAATTGTGATTTGAATATCCGGGTTCTTATTAATCATATCAACAATATACTGCATATTTTCTACGAATTCTTCTGTATAGCCGTATCCTTCAAATCTCTGGATGCACATCAGGTGATGGGCTCTTATGATCAGTTTTCTTTTCATTTGTTAATCCATTAGCATTTGATTTATTGAACAATAATTGTTAATACTGATACAATATAATATTCTATAGTTATCCATTATGATATAATATCGTTCACAGCTGTTCCAGAATAAATGGTAAATTTAATATAATGGGATTAAGGAATCTGAAACGCAAATTATACAATATATAATATTTTCCATATTTCCCAGATTATCTTATTTACTGGAAAAACTGGAATTTATATGATTTTGATACAAAATTGCTTTTTAAAGTCAGTTTTGTTCAACTGAATGTTAAAAGTATTTCATGAATTAATGAGGTCGAACAAATGTCGGTAGAAAATCCGTTTGAAAATTCACGCAAACAGTTAGCAAAATGTGCAGCTATACTTGAACTCGATGAAAATGTACACGAGATGCTCAGACATCCCATGCGTGAGCTGCGTGTGGCAATTCCTGTACGTATGGATGATGGTTCAACAAAAGTGTTTGAGGGATTCAGGATACAGTATAATGATGCAAGAGGCCCTACAAAAGGAGGTATCAGATTCCATCCAGAAGAGGATATTGATACAGTAAGGGCACTTGCAGCCTGGATGACATGGAAATGCGCTGTTGTGGACATTCCACTTGGTGGTGGAAAAGGTGGAGTTGTGTGCAATCCCAAAGAAATGTCTGAAACTGAGATTGAACGTCTCAGCAGGCAATATATATCCAGTATTTCCCATATAGTGGGTCCGAGAATGGACATCCCTGCGCCAGATGTCTATACCAATCCCAAGATCATGGGATGGATGATGGATGAATATTCCAAGATATGCGGAATGAACCAGCCGGGCATTGTTACCGGTAAGCCAATTACAGTTGGAGGATCACTTGGCAGAGGGGATGCAACTGCCAGAGGAGGTCTCTATACCATACGTGAGGCAGCACAAAAACTTGGAATTGATCTATCAAAGTCCAGGATCGCTATTCAGGGATATGGGAATGCAGGCTACTATGCTGCAAAACTGGCAAAAGAGATGTTTGGATCAAAAATTGTAGCTATCAGTGATAGCAGAGGTGGTGCTATGAACATGGATGGAATTGATCCTGAAATTGCACGCCAGCACAAGATGGATACAGGCTCAGTTGCAAATATTCCAAACACTGTCCCAGTTTCTAACGAAGATCTTCTTGAACTTGATGTGGAAGTACTTATCCCTGCAGCACTGGAGCATGTCATTACAGAAAAGAATGCTTACAAAGTTCAGGCAAAGATTGTTGCAGAACTTGCCAATGGTCCAACGACCCCCGCTGCCGACGAGATACTGCATGAAAGAGGTATACATATAATCCCTGATTTCCTGTGTAATGCAGGTGGTGTGACAGTATCCTATTTCGAAATGGTCCAGAACTTTTACATGTATCACTGGAGTGAACTGAGGGTACATACACGTCTGGACAGAAAGATGAAGGACGCATACAATGCCGTCTATGATGCAGCTGAAAAATACGATATTGATATGAGGACCGCTGCCTATGTAGTTGCTATCGAACGTGTTGTAACAGCAATGAAAGATCGTGGATGGATTTGATATTTACAGTATTGAAACTCTGTAACAGATGATCCCAAAAAGGCGGATCATCAGTTATTCATTCTGAAACAACAACTTGATTTATATATCTGACATAGAAGGAATCACTATGAAAATTGGAATAATAGGTGGCACTGGAAGTATAGGTAAGGGTTTTGCTCTTCGCTGGGGGCAGAAACATGAAATAATCGTTGGTTCAAGGGATCAGAAAAGAGCTGAAGACAAAGCAGCAGAATATAAACAAATTCTTAATGACCGTGGTTTTGATGCGGATATCAGAGGAGCTGTGAACCGTGAAGCTGCTTTAGAAGCTGAAGTTGTTGTTCTTGCTGTAAAATATAGCAAGGTAGCTTCTATTATTGAGCAGATAAAACCTGTTCTTGAAAACCAGATAGTTATATCTGTTATTGTACCGATGGAGAAAGACCGCTGTACGATTATTCCAGATTCAGGTTCCATAGAAATCGAAGCAACTTCAAGGGAAGATTATATGGCTGATTATTTCTGCTATACCACTCCTCCGGCTGGCAGTGCAGCACAGGAAGTCGCTTCCATGTTACCTGAGGGAATTGAACTGGTGTCTGCATTCCACAATGTTCCGGCAGCCAAACTATCAAATCTTGATATCAGTCTCGATTATGATATTGGCGTATGTGGCAACTATATGCACTCCAAAAATATTGTATTTGACCTGGTGAAGGATATCCCGAATATGAGACCGGTTGATGTAGGGCCAATTGAAACATCTTCTATGGTGGAGTCACTTACTCCACTTGTGATTAACATAGCTATCAGGAATCAAAAAAAGGATATTGGGATCAAATTTGTTGATTGAGGGAAGAACCCCTCCCTACTTTTTTCAAATAGCACATTGCTCTTTGCTCATACTGATCTGCTATCATAACTGCATAATTTCCTCCAGATTCTGCTTTCAAGTCTATTAATTTCACCATATCTATAAAATCGCTGTCATCTGGGAGGATATCTGGCAGATAGTTTTTCGATTCGCGGAAGAATTGATAGTTAAAATTCGAATCTTTCCTGTCGGGATAAACTGGTGTATATATGATCTCATTTTCAACCAGATCCTGGAAAAAGTGTGTTCCATAGGATACCTCTGGAGTATGTCCTGCTTTTTCTCTTGCTATTTCTACCAGTACTGAAGTATTATCTATCTCACTGTAGGTTGCGTTAACGCCAAGCTCTATATTGCTGCTTCCCCATCGACCGGGTCCCATCAATATGAACGTTGCACCAATTTCATTCAATTTTTTGTTGATGCGGCCAACGACCCGGCCTATTGATCTCTTGATGTCCAGATTATTCAGTTCCTCATATGATTCAGGATCAATGTACAGAATATATCCAATATTCTCTACCTCTCCTGCATTTATTACCATTGAGGATCTGAACAGTATATCTTCCTGAGGTACATTTTCCGGAATACTTATATGGCTGGTGATACCTGGTATTGTCATAGGTCTGCACTGGACAATATTGATCCTTATATCTTTGCTACCTTCAATTGATGCCGTAAATTCTATATCAACAGGCTGTTCATATACGCTTTCGACAGTTTCGAGAATGTTTGCTATATTTCTCACAAAACTTGTTTTTTTAATTAGATTATTGAATGTGAGCACCATCTGCTCTGAAGAACAACTGATCTTTCCTGTGGAAGGGTCTTCAATATAACCATCACGCATGAGAGAGATGAACATCTTAAGGTTTGGGTAGTCACACTTTTCTACAAGTTTGTGGAAGGGAATAGTTATGAGCTTATTTTTTTCCAGGTCGATAGCATCCACATCCCACTGCGAATATTTCATTATTTTCATACCTGTCTCTGGTCTCAGTGTTGGATGACTTACAGCTATCATTCTGGGATAATCTCTTCCCACCCGGTCAACAGCTCGTGTTCCAAGACCGAATACAAGCCTGACAACACCTTTGTCCGGGTCTATGCGTTTTGTCCATGTAAACAGGTTCTTTGAAAAGGTGACTCCTGCAAGAGGTGGAAAAAAATATTCTTTATAGGGTGTTCCGGATACCCTCTGTACCAGTATTGCCATCTGTTCATCTTCATATTGAAGTCCCCTGCTTCTTCGATATGATAGAGCATCAGGATTAAGGGAACTTGCATAGACCAGCTTTACTGCATTGATAAATACTTTAAGTCTTTCATCAGGACTTCCCTGATTGGCACAGAACTCACTCCTGTATTTACCGGCAAAAGCATTTCCATAACTGTCTTCCTGCAAACTGCTTGATCTGATAATTATGGGTGCCTGGCCGAAGTAATCCAGCATATCTTTGAATTGTTCCATTATTTCATAAGGGAACTCTCCATCAAGGAACCTTCTTTCAACTTCTTTGAATTCTTCCATTGTCATGGAAGAGCTATCCGATAGTTTGAGCTTCAGGCGAAAAAGTCCATTATTGATCATGAATGTAAAGAAAACATCCGAACCAATATAGAATGAGTCATGCGGCTCAATCATATCTGATATATTCTCAATTTTACTATTTTGGATTATTTTTCTAGAAAGAAGCATTCCTGCAGCTTTTCCGCCAATGCGTCCTGATCCTATCATTCTGTCCCGTATACTCAGCAGGTCTTCAAGTGTAAAATAGGTATCTGCAAGCTGATTGAATTTTGGATGATCTCCAATAATCATTCTGGAAAGCTCTTTTTTGAGTGCTATTATCTCAGGATCAAGATGGGTTTGCAGGTTACCCATTTCATAATGCATCTTTAACTGTGTATAGACACTGTCCCACGGTGCTGTTGTCAGGCTACCTCTGCGAAGCACTTTTTCACGATCTCTGGATGAAATGGTGGCAGCCTCTCCGCTTTCAAACACCGGCTTCCATTGTCGGCCTGATACAAGGTGGGGAAGAAACATGCTGGGAGAATAGCGGGCATATATTTTTAACGGATGGATGTAAGTTCTGTTTTTTATATGATAGTAGTCTATCAGCACCTGTGTAGTATCCCTGATTGCTGCAACGGCTGAATGACTGTGCTGTCCTCTTGTAAGAGCAAAGTATCCAATGGTGTCAAGTTCGAATAGATAGGGGCATGTCACTTTAAAAAAATTGGCTACCAATTCATCTGTAGCCCATTCATCCACAAGTGATGAAAGATTATCAAAGACATAGAATACTTTTTTTCCATATGACTCTATTATTCTGTGAACCTGACTGCTGAAATAATCAAATCCATGCCCAGGATCCACTGTTACAATATTTAGTCCTTCGATTTTTTCAAGAACCGGTTTGTGCGGTGCAAATCTTACATAGACACAGGTGTAACCTGATCTGATCCCCTCCTGTATGAACTTACTGGCAAAATACCTGTAATCATCCAGATTTTCGACTTTCCATACTACATTATCTCCAAGACGTAAATGGTGTAATATTTCATCAAGCTGAAGGATACCGGTACTGATCTTAGTTTTTTCTGCATAGTTCAGGACTGTTACATCTGGATTACTGGATCTGGTCACACCCGATTCTCCTTTATGTCTAAATCTTTACATCCCGGCTCATATACTTTCCGGGCAGAGAATGAAATAATGGTTATATGTTTTCATTTAAAGTTTGTACATGGTACTGTAGTCAAGTATGGTAGATATCGGATATGTGTTGACTTTTATACCTGCTTCCTGAACTGCAGCTATTGTATTGACACCTACGAAAATAGGAATTCCGGATTTTCCAATATCAGCAGGGGCTCCGAAAAGCTCTTCTCCTGATCCGCCAATTGTTATTGTACCGGCCATATCTGAAAGACCCGCTTTTTTGAGAATTTCATCTGCTTTTTCTCTGGCAGAAGTAGGAATATATCTTACATTTGCAAGCATTGTCCCCTCTCCAGTATCCATTATATTCAAAACCGATGTTGATCTTCTGCTCATGAATATTTTAATTGGATCAATGGAAGTTCCATTATATGAGATTAGATCAAGGAACTTAACTGGATCTCTGTCTTTTATTTGAAGAGTACCACCATAATAGGGTTCTACAGGGATTCCTCCCTTAAGGAGCAATCCATCAAAAGTTATACTGCACAGTGTTGCCACAGCAACACTTCCAGGTGGAACTGTAATATTTGAATCTGAATCTTCTTCAAATATCCTGATCTTTGGGCTGATCCCAATATCAGAATCGGCGGCATATTTCATTATTTCAATAGAGGCATCTATATCATTTTTATCAATATGGGAAATATTTACAATTACATTTCCTTTCTTTTCATTAAGATCATAATCTGTAAGATATATCAGCTCATCTATCCGATTTATTACAAAACCCAGCCTGTCAGCGATAAGAGCTTCATTAAGCTCTTCTTTTCCTCTTTCAGTTATTGTCCGGCCAGCATACCCGTGTTTTTTTGTAAATCCTCTCTCATCCAGTATTCTTAGATGATATCTAACGGCCCTTTCCCCGATATTGTATCCTCTGTTGTTTAATTCGTCAGCTATGTTCCTTGCACCTACAGGCTTATCACTTTCACTGATGATACGCATTATTTCAATAAGCTTTCTTTCGATATCAGGGTCGGTCATACTAAACACTCGCACAGTAAAAAATGTTATACTCTTCTGGTAATCCTCACTTGAGGAGAACATATCTTAATACAGTCTGATATACTGTCCATGATATGCATCTCAATTATCAATATTGATTATTTTAATTTATCCAGTCAGTTTCTCTTCTTCATTTAAATAATGTATCATAAAATTAAATATTTCCACTTCTTAAAATATATATCACAAGTATCAATCCAAGAATGCCTGCAGTAAGAAATCCAATCAATCCAAGTACTGGAAGTCCCCAAAGATGTGGTTCTATTCCTGTCTGGATGATCAGGGATGAACCTATTATAATTGAAGAGAGGATCAGGCTGAAAGCCAGTCGGTTGCTTGCAGTGTTGATCTGTTCTACCAGTTGCTGCAGCCAGTGTAATTCAAGTTTAATCAGAAAATTTCCTTTTTCTGCAGATGATAATATATGTGATGCCTGTGTGGGAAATTTATGTAGCATGCGGATAAAGTTCATAAGATCTGTAAATGCGCCTCTTGCTATCTTGTCAGGGCGTACTCTTTCACGCATTACTTTTTTTGCATAGGGTTCAGCAATGACCGTTACATTAAAATCAGGCACAAGCCTGGTTCCAAGCCCGGATATTGTTACTACTCCTTTTAAAAGGAGAGATATATTTGGAGGAATCCTGGCACGGTGTTTTCTAAGGATTGCAAATACTTGGTGTATCATATCAGGCATATTAACCTGTTTCAGGGATCTTCCGTAATATTTGTACATCAGAAATTCCAGGTCAGCCTTAAGTGCCGGAGAATCGACATCTCCAGAAATAATTCCAAAATCCCTCATCACTTCAATGAATTGAGATATTTCCCGGTTCGTTATAAGGAAAAGTGCATCTATTAAAGCATACCTCATATCTTCTGAAATATATCCCACCATTCCAAAATCAATCAGAGCTATTTTTTCATCATTGATGATGAATATATTTCCAGGATGCATATCTGCATGAAAGAAACCGTCTTCAAATATCTGCTTCATGAATGCTTCTGCACCATAGGTTGCAATTTTATTTACATCAATATCCATCTTTTCGATCTTAGCATAATCATTGCCTTTAATACCCTTGATGCGTTCAATTGTTAATACACGTCTGGTGCTATATTCTTCATATACTTCAGGTATGTAAATATGCGGATCATGTTTGAAATTGTTTGAAAAAATGCTTATATTGCGTGCTTCCTGTGTATAATCCAGTTCTGCACTTATTGTACGGGCAAGCTGATCAACAATTTCCTTTGGCCTGTACATCCTTGATTCTTCTATATACTCCTCAATAAATCCGGCAATACTGTAAAGTATATCAAGATCGCTTTCTATACGTTTTTTTATATCTGGTCTCTGTACCTTGACCACAACATCGGATCCATCATGGAGCTTCGCACTGTGAACCTGTCCTATAGATGCAGCAGCAATTGGATTTTTTTCAAAATTGCTGAATAAATGATCTATATCTGCTCCAAGTTCATCCCTTATGATATTCTGAACAATATCGAAACTAAAAGGTGGTACAGAATCCTGAAGCTTTTCGAGTTCCTGTATATACCTGGGAGGTATCAGGTCTCTTCTTGTACTAAGGATCTGTCCAAATTTTATAAAAGTTGGTCCCAGCTCTTCCAGTACTTTTCTTGCTCTTTCCGGACTACTAAGATTTCTTTCTTTGTGCCGGTAACCGGATTTGAGCTTTGATTTGAACAATACCGGCTTTTTGATCCCAAGTCTTTCAACAATATGTCCAAATTCGTATTTTATCAGAGTATCGATGATTTCTCTGTATCTTCTAACCATCGAGTATTTGCGCTGTATGCCAGGTATCATGGTTCACCTTTGATTATAAGAATTGATATGCTATATTGTGCTCTATTGTTTAACTGATATATTGATTGAGATCATTTTCTTTCTGTGATAGGTTACATTATTATATTACTTTACACATGTTATTATTTCATATTTTCTGGGACCTGGATCATTATACTTACTATTTTCATACCAATCTATACTTTTGATATTATCAAAACCATTGATATTACATCCCATGTGATTTTAGCATATACTGTAGATTATCAATATTGTATCCGGAAAATCCATGATCTATACAGAGAATATATGATTGATAATATAATTGCTATTGATCAATTACCATAAGTTATTATATATATCTCTACCCAAATATTAACTTACAGTCAATAATTACAAATTTGAATTTGTGTTATTGATCAGGAAAATATCTTAAAAACCAGAGGTTATGGATGGATTATTTTTACTATCCCAACCCGTAATTAATAAACAAAAAAGGGTGATAAATAATATGCCAGCAGAGGATTTTGCTCCAATAAACTCAGAATGGTTAGAAAAAGCAGGTAACTTATGGACAACACCTTTTGTGGACAAGCCATCAGAAAGGGTTATTGTAGATCCTATTCTCTTGTCCCATGCAGCTACCTTGTTCAAAAAGACTCCCAAATATTTCTGGGAGAACCCGGATGAAGCAGCAAGAATGGTTTGTCAGGCATGTGAACTGTATGATATTACTCCAGTAGGTCACTATCTATGGGCTGATTACTGGGGTCTGGATTACGGTGCTGAAATAAAGATCCAGGAAACATCTCCACCTGCAATTACAAAATATCCAATAAAAACTCCTGAAGATATTGACAATTTTGAAGTCAAGAGTCCAGAGGAACTTAAGGAAGGTCCGACATTCAGAGAACACTTCAAGGCACTGGATACTGTTCTGGAGGAATATCCACAGATGTTTGCTCCGATCACTCAGCTGGCTGGACCCATGGAAGTGGCAACAAACTGGGCCGGCATTGAAGATGTATTCATGTGGATGATAACAGAGCCGGAACTTATCGATAAGCTAGTTTACAAAGCAGCTGATCATATGGTCAACGCATGTAAGGTTACAGCCGAAAAGTACGGGGCTAATGTAATGATCACAGGTTCAGTTGTAGCCAGTGGAGATCTGCTTGAGAGAGAACAGATCAAAAGATTCAGTTACAAACCAGAATGCAAAGCAGTAAAAGATGTGATCAAAGCTGGTGCTGGTCCTGGTGTATACTATCACCTTTGTGGTAACCATACCAACAGTTTTGATATGTGGAAGAACGCACCAATGACACCATTTACTGTGGTACAGATTGGTAATGATGGAAAGAATGTTTTCCCTGCAGGTAAACTGGTAGAACACTTTGGAGACCGGTGTACCTGTTTTGGAGTTGTTGATACCAAACTGATCGACCGTGGAACACCAAGACAGGTCTATGACCAAACAGCAGAACAACTTCAGGCAGGCAAGGACAGTCCAAGAGGATTCATTATAGGAGGATCATGTGAATGTCCAACTTTTGCTCCACCTGCAAATGTACACGCAATGGTTAAGGCCGCAAAGGATTACGGAAAATATGAAAAATTCTGAATGATTAGAGGCTTGAAATATAATATCTGAATAATACAAATAGGTGTGCGTTATGGATATAAAAGTAAGTGAAGAAGTTGCCAGTCTACTGAAAGATAACGGTCTAAAAAAAGATGAAATGGTGAGTATAATCGAAGATGCAGAATCAAGTGGAGATAAACTCAAATCAAAGGATGGAAGTAAATGCCTTGCTAAGAACGAGTCCGATAATTTGACGATCTATGCACTTTATTCTTCTGCTAATGGAGGATTTGCACTGGACAGTGCCTATGCCCATAAAATGAAGATGATAGGCTTAACCGGTGGCTCATTCGATCCGGATGAGGCAGAGGAGACCGATTGGATCTGCAACAAATGTGGTGAAACTGCAGTTGAGACCAATGTTGATATGTCCTATCTGGATGTTACAAGGCCAGGACCAGCTGTTGTATGTCCAAAGTGTAATCAGATGTATCTTGAAGAAGATATGATGAAAACAATTAAAACAGCTGAATCCATACTTGAAGAGAAAAGAGGTTGATCTGAACCAAAGCATTAAAAATCGATGAGGGTGATAATGGAACAAATTGAAACAGCAGGCAGTATATGTCCTGAATGCTTCAGGCCTATAAAAGCTATCAAGTATGTTGAAAATGGTAAAGTCTATATGAAAAAGGAATGTGGAGATCATGGTATCTTCACAAACCTTGTTTCTAAAGATGTGGACCATTACCGTCAAATGGAAGACTTTTTTGAAGTTGACCGTGCTAAACCTAAAAGCTATCTTACTGATACTGAAAAAAACTGCCCGCTGGATTGCGGTCTCTGTCCTTCCCACAAACAGGATACATGCCTTGCGGTTGTAGAAGTGACCGATAGGTGTGATATGGGCTGTGCTTATTGTTTTGCCAGCTCTTCCATGGATGATAGCAGTGATCCGGATATGGATACTATAAGAAGGATGTTCGAGACCGTCAAAAAATGTTCCAATGACCCTACCTGCGTCCAGATATCTGGTGGAGAACCTACGCTAAGGGATGATCTACCCGAAATAATCAAAATGGGTCATGAGATCGGACTCAGCCATATTGAACTTAATACAAATGGAAGCAGAATTGCTTCTGATCAGGATTATTTTGATGAGATAGTTTCAGCCGGAATAGATGCAATATACCTTGGATTTGATGGAGTATCCGATGATGTCTATTTTCAGAGAACAGGAAAAAAACTGTTTGATATAAAAGCTGAAGTTATCAATAAATGTGAAAAGGCCGGTATAGGAGTGGTTCTGGTTCCTTTGGTTGCAAAAGATTATAACCTCCATGAAGTTGGCAAAATACTAAAATTTGCAAGTAGCAATGTACCAACTGTGCGTGGAGTTCATTTCCAGCCTGTATTTTTCTCAGGCCGCTCTCCTCCGGGCAAGGATGGCAGAGTAACTATTCTGGAGCTTTTAAATAACATTGAAGACCAAACCGAAGGACAACTCAAGGTAGGTAATTTTACTCCTGCTCTTATGGCGACTGCCCATTGTGGAGCAACCTGCATGACCCTTGTTGAAGACGATGGTAGTTTCATTCCATTGACCAATATATCTCAGGGATCTTCAAGTTCAGCTTTTGATGTAGCTAACAAAACTAAGAAATCGATAATGGGAAGGTGGAAAGGCTCATCGAAAAAAGAATCTTCTTCATGCTGTGGAGAACTGACCACCCTTCAGAAAGTCCCTCAGGAAAGCTCGTGCTGTAGATCCAGTGGAGGTTGGGCGGATTTTATTGAGATGAGTAAGAATAGATATCTTACAATTTCCACAATGGCCTTTCAGGATGTATGGTCATATGAAAAGGAAAGGGTTGAAAACTGCTGTATACATGTTGTAACACAGGATGGGAGATTTGTTCCATTTTGTAACTATAATCTGAGTAACTGTAATGGTGAATATCTATATAGAGAATTACCATCTTCCAGGATAGAAGTAAACAGGCCAGTTTCCAAAATAGAAGTAGAAAGAAATGTATGAACCCTTCATACCTTTGAGTATTTTATCTATTTTATTTGTTTTTATTATTTTGACGATTTTTGGACTGTATAACATATAATTCCTATGATAAATTACATATTTTGCAGGATCAATACACAAAATAAATAACTATTACTGGATAATTATTTACAACCTATTCATGAAGATACAATTTATTGAAAATGAGTCGGCCAATTATCCTCAATGGCCAATATTTTATCAATATTCTTTGAGTAAATTCATTTTATTTATTGGAGGTAGTTGTGAATGAGCCTATCTGAAAAAATTGGTAATTTTATTCGTTTCAATGTAGCAAAAAGAAAGTTAGATTCAAGAAATATAGATATTTCAGAAGGTAATCCATTGGAACAATGGGGACTGATGAAAATAAGAAGCGAGGTTAACAGTCACGATGAACTGAAAAGGCAGCTACCTGGTAAAGAACTGGATAGAAATGATATAGTGGAATATAAACTCTTTAAATTGAGAGAACTCATAGATTATGTTTCCAGGAACAGTCCTTTCTATCAGGAACTTTATGAAAAGGAAGGGATATCATCCGCAGATATAAAGACTATAGATGATCTGGACAGGATACCTTTGACCGAACAGGAGGAATTGGCCAAAAACCCCTATCATTTTCTATGTGTATCCAGAAAGGATATTGCCCGTGAATTCACGACTTCTGGAACTACCACTACAGATGAGCAGGATATGAAAAAAAGAGTATCCTACACCCAGCAGGAACTCCTGGAAATCGTAGATTCAGTTATTTCAGGATTGAAAATGGCAGGGATGGATTCTGAAGAGGACGTATTACAGATCATGTACCCCACAATCACTGCTACATGGGACCCAGGACTTGTTCTTAGTAAAGCCTGTGACCTTGCAGGATTTAAATCGGTTATTAATTCTTCAACCAGTATTGAAGATCAGATCAATACCATGAAAAAATCCAGGACAACATTTATAATCGGTACATCTTCTTTCCTGTACAACCTGTCAAAATCAATTACTGATGCCAATCAGGCAAAGGAACTGGGCATTAAGAATATAATATGCTCATCTGAGCCCTTAACAGAACCTATGAAAGAGCAGATAGAATCGGTATGGGGATGTAAGGCAGTACGTCAATGGGGTATGACAGAACTTGGCCTGGCAAATGCTATCGAATGCGAAGAACAGAACGGGATGCATGTGAACAATCCTGATTTTCTGGTAGAGGTAATAGATCCTGAATCCGGCAAGGTTCTGCCACCAGGAAAAGAGGGAGAACTGGTCTTTACTACCCTGAGAAGGAAATGTATGCCTCTTATCAGATACCGTACAAAGGATCTGGCAATCCTTATCGATAAACCCTGTAAATGTGGGACCAAAGTCGATCAAAGGATCAAGAATGTAAGAAGAATTGGCTTTGATGAAAGTAATAATAAATAAATTGAATGCGCCCAGGTAAAAAAAAGGTCTAAAAGATCTACGATTACTTTATTTTTTTAATTTATTGTCCAGATAAGTAAGTCAGAAATCAAATAATTAAAAGATCATTGGAGTAAATAGAATATTTTGTATACATATATTTATCAGAAAAATAGTTTTATTGTGGCAGTATTTTTTATAACTGCCACCCAAGATTGAAATTCAGTTATATTTAATTAATCCCATCTGGCAGGATCAAGTTCTTTAACAGCTTCTTTTGCCCATCTGGCTGCACCCATTGCATCATCCTTATATTGATCGGCTCCAATATCCTTTGCAAATGCTTCAGTGACAGGTGCACCACCGACAATGATCTTTACTTTGTCTCTCAGGCCCTTGCTCTGAAGATCTTTGACGGTATTTTCCATATTATCCATTGTAGAGGTCATAAGGGTACTTATGGAAACTGCATCTGCCTTGTTCTTCTCAACAGCTTCTGCAAATTCCGGTATGGGTACATCCTTACCAAGATCCACCACATCAAAACCAACCGCAGACATCATTGTCTTGACAAGATTCTTTCCTATGTCGTGTACATCTCCTTCTGCTGTACCAATAACAAGGACTGCAGCCTTCTCGCCACCTTCCTGTTTAAGATGCGGAGTAAGAACATCCATTCCACCATACATAGCATTAGAGGACATTAAGAGATGTGGCATAAATACTTCACCGTTTTCATATTTATCGCTCATGATCTCCATTCCTTTAGCAAGTCCTTCAACGATTGCCTTGTATGGATCAATTCCAGCTTCCAGGGCTTTCTCAGACAGCTCGGTTGCCTGATCTTTTTTACCATTGACTACTGCATCTGTAAGTCCACTGAGTATCTCTTTTTCTTCCATAATATTCCTCCAGAATCTTTTTTATCATAAATGGGTAAGGAATGGTTGAAATTTCATTCTTCTCCATTCTAAACAATCTATTCGACATCGAATTGCTATGTTTGAGCCAACAAAACAAATAGCTTATTTGTAATTATTGACTGATATTTAATATCTGATTAGAGATATATATAATAACTTATGGTAATTGATCAATACTAATTATATTATCAATCATATATTCTCTGTATAGATCATGGATTTTCTGGATACAATATTGATAATCTACAGTATATGCTAAAATCACAGGGAGTGTAATATCAATGGCTTTGATAGTATCAAAAGTACAGATCAGAATAAATAAAATATAATCGCTTCTAATCTCAAATAGGTGGCAGAAGAACGCTTTTATTTATATACTTTTGGGTAACAGGATTAATGGATTGCATCAACTAATTACCAACCTTATCAGTTATGTGATAGGCTATCTGTGGATATAACAGTTCAAGGGTTAGTCACTTTTTCTGATCTTTCCCTGTAATACTCGAACAGATCTTTCCCCCACTGAAGTGCACTTTTTTCAAAACTTATTACTTTCTTATGATCGAAAACCCCGTCCTTGTTAAAAAAGGCAATAAGCATGAGGTCATCTGTAACGGATAGTGCACCAAGTTTAACTGATGTATCATCAAATATGTACAGATTGGAGTTTGGAGCCTGCATCATTGTATTGTATTCATCTTTGTACTCATTCTTTAATCTATCATATACTGGCCTTGTTAGAATAAGGTTGTAATTTGTTCCTTTTTTAGCAAGCTGGGAATAGTTCATTGGACATGAAGGACAGAAATATGAGTAAATGGTGTATACATTGCTTGCCCTTTGAAGGCTCTCCAGTAATTCTTTCGGGGGTTCAAAAAGGTGATTGAGATCCGGCTCGTAGATCATCACGTCTCCAAGTTCTCCTATCCGATCCAGTAATTCAAATGGAATTGGGCTCAGATCCCTGTTCTGCCAGAAACCTTTATTTTCTTCAAGGACATTGAGTGTTTCTATCAGTGGCTGCATTTTCTTGACTACTATTTTACCAATATATGTTAGATTATATTCATGGTCATTATGTTCAATAAGGCCCTGCTCCAGAAGTATTTTGATCTGGGTCATTATTGCACTGGAGGTACCTGTGAGCCTTTCTTTGATCTCATCTATTGTGGTCGGTCCGTCCATTAACATCAAAAGGATGCTTTTTCTCTTTTCAGAAAGAAACACTGTGCCTATCAGTTCAGTTTTCATTGTAAGATTCCTTATGTATGTGAATAATATTTAAATCATTTCTTTGTTCACTGTGTTAACCGGATTCTTCTTTTGGTAACTTTACATGAACAGTTGTTCCCTTGCCTTCTTCACTCTCTACCCATATCTTCCCATCATGTGCCTCAATGATATTTTTTGATATGTAGAAATTGGATTTTAATTCTTCATAGTGCTCATACCAGTATGTATCAAATACCTGATCATCCAGCTCATAGAACCGTACAAAGATGGTGGATGCGAGAGGTTCAGGTATACCTGCTCCATCGTCTTTGATTCTAACATAAATACATGACTCATTATCGGTCACATCGATACTGATATTTCCATTAGGTGGTGTAAAATGGATCGAACCTTCTATTATGCGCGAAAACGAATCTGTAAGTTTACTCTTGTCTCCCTCAATTGAGGGTATTCCATATGGAATATCCTGTTCTATATTGATATTCTTTTCATCAATACGTAAAATAACGTTTAGTATAGCATCATTAATTATATCAGTTATATTGACTCTGCTTTTCTCATATTTTATTTTCCCGGCTTTTTCACTGCTCATGTAGAGCATTGAATCCACAATGCTTTTCAACTTCTCAGAGTTTCTGATGGCTATCTGCATTGTCCTGTTCTGTTGCTTGTTTATTGAATTGAGTGTTTCCCTGTCTATAATATTGTCGTCACAATCTATGCTGAACAGGTATTCTTTATCCTCAATAAACTCTTTCTTAATGCTGTTGATTGATTTGAGTTCATTATTGGTCTTTTCAAATTCTCTGGAAAATAACTTAAGGGAGTCTTCCATTTCCTTGCGCTGTATTATTTTCCACATTCCTTCCATCAATAACTTAAGCTGTTTGACATCAGTCTGGTCGTAATCCTCTTCCTTATTCCCGACACCGGCAAGGGCAACGATCTTTTGACCATCAAAAATCGGAACATTCATATGGCGTATTATCCTGACGTGTCCTTCTGGATATCCCCTTTTAAGTGGACTTGATTCGTAATCATTGGTTATGACAGCTTCTCTTCGACGAACAGCTTCTCCCCACAAACCTGTTTCTTCAAGGGGATATAGATGCTGCTTGCTGCTGATTTCACATTCTTTCATAGCTCTTTGTGACCATGAATGCATTGTAAGGGTATTTTCAGCTGAGTTTAAGAATGCAAGATATCCAATTTTGCTCTGGGTTAATTTTATGGCCTCTTCCAATGCAAAATCAATGATTTCGTGGATCGAATAACTACTCATCTGATTAAGTTCTAAAAGTGTTTCCAGGCGAGCTTCATTTAACCGTATCAGCGCTTCATTTTTTTTGCGTTCTGTAACATCAAAAATAATTCCCTGATAATGAGTTATTTTTCCTTTACTGCTTCTTCTCATCAATGTTCTTTCATCAACCCAGCGTATATCCCCGAACTTTGTAATGATTCTGTATTCCTGAGTGAATCCTTTATATTTACCTTCTCTGGAATATCTGTATAGCTCTTTTTTTACTCTGTCTACATCATCAGGATGTACAATATCTGCATAGTTCAATTTGCCACTCAAGAACTCATTTTTGCTGTATCCAAATTGAATTATATTATCAGTTACAAAGTCAACAGGCCAGTCTTCCCTTGCTTTCCATAAAAAGATGATTGCAGGACTGCTGTTTAATATAATCTCTATCTCTTCGCCAATACTTGGATCTTTCATTATTTTAGCTCATTTTAGATTATTATGTTATCGTTAATTCTAAAATAACATTTATTGTGTCTAAACCAAAATCATTTTTTAAAACAAAATTTTCAACTTAGGATCATATGTGCTACCTATATATGATCATCTGAACTAACTGAAGGTAATTATCATTTGAAGTAAAACTATATAAAAATTACTTCTACAACAGGCGATCATAAGAGGTTAAATTAGTATAAACCTCGATTATATGTTTTCATGAACTAAAATAAATATGGTTCAAGAATAGCTGATCTTAGTAACTGATTTTATCTTCCAGGCCTTTCTCCGAATGTGTCATGATAGTTGTTGATAAGGGATTCTATGTAATTGGATGTTCTTCTGGAAGAATATTTTGACATGAAATTGGTTAGTGGAAATTCAGTGTCGCAGTGGGTACATCGGGCAAACTCACATCCATTTATTGCATGCACACATCCTGTACAGAGTTTTGCTCTTGAGTAAAAAAGGTTGAATGAATGTCCGCACTCAGGACAGGTAACCTGCCTACTTGCATCGAAAAGATCTTTTGGTACTCCACGTCTTTTCATTTCAAAACTGTATCTATCATCTCTTCCTGTCATGATTTAAAATTGATCCATAATTACTTAAACCTTTTGAAGCCAGAAAAACCGTAACTTAAAAAGCATCAGTATCAGAAAGCCATATTAACTATAATAAGAGAAAATAAAATTAATAAGATATATAGTAGTGAATGCATGAAATATGAGAGAATACTTAAACCTGGTAGAATTGGAAACTGCGATCTGATCAATCGGATTGTTATGGCTCCCATGGGCAATATCAATATGGCAGATCCCAATGGCCGTCCTACCAATAAAATGATAGAATACTTTATTGAGAGGGCAAAAGGCGGCACAGGTTTATTGATAACCGGGCTTGTGCCTGTGTCTTATGGGATCGATCCAACAGTTTCCGAAGATAATGATACTACCTATTTTCCAAGGATCGATGGTACTTCCAGAACACGCCTTGGTGGGTGGAGAGACCTTACGGCAGGTGTCCGGCCCTATGGATCTAAAATATTTATTCAGCTGACTGCAGGTCTTGGAAGAGTTGGTTCACCAGAACCAGCACTGAAAGGAAAATTGCTTAAATCTTCTTCGATCAACAGGAATTTTTATGTACCTCAAATACCCCATCTACCTCTTTCTGATAGAAAAATTAAAAAAATAGTAAAAAATTTTGGCCAATGTGCCATCAATGCCAAAATATCGGGATTCGACGGGGTGCATATCCATGGACATGAAGGATACCTGATGGACCAGCTAACATCAGCCCCGTGGAATAGACGAAGGCTGGGCAGATACAGGAACAGGTTCCAATTTGGAATTGATGTTGTAAAGGAAATTAAAAAACGCTGCGGAGATGATTTTCCTTTATTGTACAGGCTGGACCTTACCCAGGCGATCCAGCAGACCTATGGTGATAGAATATTCAACGATATTTTCAGGGGAAAAGAGCGTACTATTGAAGAGGGTCTGGAGTTTTGCAAAGTTTTGCACGAGGCAGGTGTTGATGCTTTTGATGTGGATAAAGGTTGTTATGAAAACTGGTTCTGGCCTCATCCTCCTTCATATTTTGATGATGCTATATATGCAAGGGAGATTGCAGGAAGACTAAAATATTTTTTCATAAGTGAAGGTATTGATTGTCCAGTTGTGGCGGTTGGTAAACTTGGCAGGCCGGAAGTGGCTGAAAAGGTACTGGAAAACAAATGGGCTGATTTTATAATGCTCGGGCGACCCCTTCTGGCAGATCCTCAATGGCCCAGAAAAGTAATGGATGACAAAACCCGTGAAATAATACACTGTATTGGAGATCATGAAGGATGTATTGAATCCTTTAAAAAAGGTGGTCATCCCTGCTGTTCTGTAAATCCGTATACTGGCTTTGAAGACAGTAAAAGACTTGTTAAAGCTGAAAAAATAAAAAAAGTATGTATAATAGGTGCAGGGCCTGCCGGTTGTGAAGCAGCAATAACAGCCCATAAGAGAGGACATGACGTGACCCTGTTTGAAATGAGCGATCATATAGGTGGTCAGCTGTATCTTGGAAGTAAAATGCCCATCAAACATGATCTATCTCGCTATCTTGATAATCTAGACTTCAATCTTGAAAAATTAAGCAAAGAAGGTCTTAAGATAAGGTTCAATACGAAGGTAGAATTAAATGATGTCAGGGGGCAGTATGATGTGATTATCTGCTGTAATGGTCCAGAGATAGTATTGCCTTCTATAGAAGGAATGGATAATATCAGGTACATGGAGGCCAGGGAATTTTTAGGTCAGGACATGCTTCTTCCTGATGATGTAAAAAATGTGCTTGTTGTAGGCGGAGGAGTTGTAGGATGTGAAATCGGTTACACACTTGCTCATGATGCGGAGGTTAAAGTAACAGTCGCTGGTAAAAACAACGACCTCATGCCCGATACGGTTATGGCAAACAGGAACCATATGCTCTGGATGATGATGGGACTTGGCTCTACGACAGGGAATCCACAGGATTCACTAAAAGAACCTGTCAGGGTCTATAATGCATCAAAAATTATCAGATTCACAGATGGAAAGGCACATATCCTGGCAAATAAGGGCCGTAGAGACCCCTTCACTCCATGGAAAGCATTGATTCCTGAGAATGTAAAAAACCCTTTCGAAAAGAAACTTAAGCCTGAAAATGTGGAACATATAATTATAGATACTGATTTTGTTATTTTTGCAATGGGAAGCAGATCAGACGACACTCTGTATTTTAATCTCTTAAAAGAAAGAGCAGCACGAGAGATTTTTATTGCTGGTGACTCAAAAGAACCTGGCCGTGTCTGGGAAGCTGTAACGGCAGCAAATGAGATTGCTCGAAGCATATAATGGTATATTTAATTTTTGTATGACGGATGTGTGAATCTTCATTTTTTGTTTCCATGATAAGAACATATTTCAAAAATTATGATCAGTGCATGCAGATATCGATAAACTATAAAAGGATAAGAATTTATAGGTAATCCATGAGTCAGTCAGGAAGAATTTTTCCATCCACGGGCAGCTTCATAGAAGATAAGAGCAGAATACTTCTCAATAATTTCCTATATTTCTTCTTTTTCATGCTTGTTGTGATATTTGGAACTCTGATATTTTATATTCAGACCCAGATTGAGATCGTGCCATTTATTGTTCTTTCCCTTTTATGGATTCTTTTCTGGAAAAACAGTGAGTTAAAGGGCAGGATATTCCTTGTAACGGCATCTGTTTTTGGTTATGTTCATGAACTCATCGGTGTACATTTTGAATATTTCACATACCTTGGAGGCATCATAGGAGGCGTACCCCTGTGGATACTTCCAGGATATGGTGCTATATTCTGGTCTTCACATAACCTCTGGAAGATATTTGAGGAAAACTATTCTACAAAGGATTGGTTTGAAAAGGTCAATTATTTTTTTGCAGCAAGCTTTGTGTTACTTCTGGCAGCAGATTATGCTCTTTTTGACCTTTCACTCAATCCACTGGCCATTATGATTAAATTTTTACTGGCTATCATGCTATTTAAAACAATTACAGGATTGCGACTTGCCTGGTTTGTGGGCTTTTTCACAGTACTCACTGAATTCTCAGGGGAGACACTTGGAACATGGGCACACCCTGATTTTTCCTTCTTTTCCTTAATGGCAGGTTACATATTCCTTTTATGGATATGTCTTACAATAAACGATCTTATTAAAAAGGAAAAGACATGGGGTCGTGTGGAGGCAGTTGCTGCAATACTCCTTACCATATACTATATTTTTTCCATGACAGGGATGATAGTGGTATGACATTTACAGGATATATTATGTCTGCCTGGTGGATACTGCTCCAGAGATATATGCAGCATGGATGTATGAACTTAGATCGATAAACATGACACAGGATATTCAGCGTTTATTTGAATTACAGAAAAAACAGGGATTTCACTGTGAACCCCGGAGTGCAGGGGAGAGAATTGAACGTCTCAATCGTATTGATAATTATCTTAATGAGAGAGATAACCTGACTCGATTATGTGAGGCTATGCATAATGATCTTAAAAAATGCGAAGCTGAGGTAATGGCGACAGAAACCGGAGTTGTTCATTCACATATAGGTCATGTGAAACGAAGTTTGGGTAAATGGATGAAACCGCGCAAGGTTCCCCGCCCACTTTACATGATCGGGACCAGATCCTATATTCACTATGAGCCAAAGGGAGCAGTACTGATCATATCTCCATGGAATTATCCACTGAACCTGTCCATTGTACCATTGATATATGCAATTTCTGCAGGCAATTCTGTAATTCTCAAGCCCAGTGAGGTTTCTGAATGCACTTCAGAGTATATTCGAGAAATGATAGATGAACTGTTTGATGAAAGTGAAGTGGCTGTTGTTGAAGGAGATGCGTCGGTTGCCCAGGAACTTTTAAAAAGACCTTTCAATCATATCTTTTTCACCGGGAGCCCGGCTATTGGAAAGATCATAATGGGCGAAGCAGCTAAAAATCTTTCGAGTATTACTCTTGAACTGGGAGGAAAATCCCCCTCAATAATTGATGAAAGTGCTGATATAGAGCAGATTGCCAGAAGGTGTGCCTGGGCAAAGTTCATCAATGGAGGGCAGTCATGTATAGCACCTGATTACCTTGTCCTGCATTGTTCTGTACATGATCTGTTTGTGGATACATTTAAAAGAAGTATCACACGTTTATACGATCCTGATGGGAGGGGAATTCAGAATTCTTCAGACTATTGCCGAATAATAAACAATGATCATTTTAAGCGCTTACAATCACTATACCAGGATGCAATTGATAAAGGGGCCAGTGCAGTGATTGGTGGTGATTTTGATGAGTCTGACCTTTACATATCTCCTACTCTGCTTGTCAATGTATCAGAGGACATGAGAATCATGCATGAGGAAATATTTGGACCATTGCTGCCTGTTGTCAATTATCAGCAACTGAATGAGGCATGTGATATAGTACTGAGCCGCCCCAGTCCTCTGACATTCTATATTGCCAGCAAGAACCAGGATAATATTGATTATCTCATTAACAAAACAACCGCTGGCGGTACTGTTATCAATGATTATATGCTTGGATACAGCAACCCAAACCTGCCTTTTGGAGGGATCAATGAAAGTGGTATAGGTCAATCACTTGGATACCATGGCTTCATGACATTTTCTAATCCACGAAGTGTTATACATCGCAGATGGGGAACAATGTCCCCCATCTACCCACCCTACACCGATTTTAAAACCAGACTGATAAAAACATTATACAGATGGTTTTTCTGATAACCGGATATTTAAGATCAACAAGGAGATATCATATGGATCAACCGGATAAAAAAACAGCACTTATCACCGGTGGCTCAGGGGGGGATAGGTCTTGCACTTGCAAAGCTATTCCTTTCTGACAACTATAGACTGGTTCTTGTAGCCAACCCTGAAGATGAACTGATCAGGGCAAAAGCGGTTTTACAGGAAATTGATCCTGATGCTGAGATATTTATTCTGGCAAAGGACCTTACAGAGTCCAGGGCAGCTCTGGATGTATATCAGTTTACTGTAGAGAATGACCTGCAGGTCGATGTACTGGTTAACTGTGCAGGTTTTGGGACATATGGTTTTGTGGGTGAGATCGATATTGGCAGGGAAATGGATATGTTAAAGTTACATATATGCACATTCTATTATCTCACACGGCTTTATTTGAATGAAATGATCAGGCGTGATCAGGGCCAGATAATCAACCTGTCATCCATAACAGCTTTTCAACCCAATCCGTTTATGGCAACGTATGGTGCCACCAAGAGTTTCATACTGCAGTTTAGCCGTGCTCTCAGGTTCGAACTTAAAGAACGTGGTTCACAGGTGCAGGTCCTGGCAGTATGTCCAACAGCTGTAAAAGATACAGGATTTCAGTCAAATGCATGTATGGAAAACACCGGCACTTTCAGTTGCTGGCTGTCCACAAACGCTGATACCGTAGCCAGAGATACCTATAATGCTATGAGAAGAGGCCAGGAAGTAGTTATCCCCGGCAAAAGGTTTAGCATTTTGCATTCTCTTGTGGGACTTCTGCCTGCATACTTGCTGATGAAGATTTCCAGAGCTCATCTGAAGGAAAAGCATTGAACATTGCATTATAAAAAAGAGATAAATAAAAACAAGTTAGGCTGTATCACCATTCATCTTCTGTTTTTTCTGATTTCTCCAGAGCTTCTATCCTTAATTCAAGCCTTTTTATATCATCTTTTGTGGCAAGATCGGTTTGATTTATTATCTCATGAACTCTTTCATTTATCTTTTTCTCAATCTCTTCTTTCTGGCTTTTTCGTTCAGCGATTATATCCTGAACCACCTGCTTGCCTTCGTCCCTTGTCATTTCTCCCTTCTCAACAAGTTCCTTTACAAGCTCATTGATCTTCTCTTCTGTAAGCGCCCATGCACCTATTCCAATGAGTCCTAATTTTCGGAATGTTTCTCTCATATAATAACTCCCATACACTTGAATGAACTCTCAGAAATAAATACTTTCCTCTGAGATACCCCTTTCTAACAGGGAATATATGTTCTGGAATCGAGGTATGATGATCATTTATCTATGTAAATGACAGATTCGGCCCACAAAATGGGCATCTCAAGAAAAGCCTTCTGGAAAGATCTTCAAAATGCCAGAAAAAAAATCGCATCCGCCCTTACAACTGGAAAGGCGATTGAAATAACCGGAGGCCACTATATCAAACATGAAAAATGAACTAAAATGCTCTTATGCATCTTCCAGCAGTTTTTCCAGGTTGTACTCAAGATAGGTTGCATTGCTCAGTCTGATCAGTTCCTGACAGACCATGTCTGGATCTCCGTCTTTTATTGTTTTTCCATCAACTATGAGAACAGCACGATGTGCTGCTTCTTTTACAAAGTCCATGTGATGGCTGACAAAAAGAATGGTAGTTCCAAAATCCCTATTAATATTTTTTAATGAATTTGTAACATCTCTTAAGGTAACCGGATCAAGATCACCAAAGGGTTCATCCAGCATCAGGATATCAGGATATGTTGCCAGTGCAGTGGCTATGTAAGCTCTGACATGCTCTCCTCCACTTATCTGGTAAGGCTTTTTATCAAGTATTTCCAGTGGAAGATTCAATGCTTCAAAGACCGGAATTGCATAATTTTCAAGGTCTGTGTTTGTAACATGGGGAAAAAGTCTGGAGTAGATGGAAGGATCAATTCTCATTTCCTGCATGACCTTTGTCCTTTCATTTTCAGACATATCAGGAAGTTTATAGATAGTATCCAGGATCTCATCAGATATATTAAGTTCCCGTGCCTTCTCTCTGGCATATTCGATAGATCCTCTTTTTTTCATGCTGAGTTTAAATGCGATCTGTTCCCTGATAGTAGAATGCGGGGATAGAGTGAATTCCTGGTGCATAATACTGATTTTCTGTCTTAGTTCCATTCTTTTTTTGTTAAAGTGGGTAATATCAATCCATTCTTCATCGAACCTATAGTGAACTTCTCCTGAATTTGGTTCAGTTAATCCCTCAATAATCTTCATGAGAGTAGTTTTTCCGGCGCCTGATGGTCCTATGAATGCTATTATTTCACCTTTATTCACATCCAGTGAAAAATTCTGGATATTAAGGACTTCTCCGACTCTGAGAAGCACCATCCTTCTGGATATGTTTTTGATTCTGATACATACTTCATTACCGGGAACCTCGGCCAGGTTTACCTGGGGTTTTAGGCCCTTTAGATAATTTTTCAATACGTATTCTGGAGCTCCCTGGTCAACAATTTTTCCATTTTCAATAAATAGCAGACGATCAGTAAGGTACATATGAACTTCCGGAAGATGTGATACTACAATGATTGGAATATTGAGCCTGTCTTTAAGTTCTTTTATCACATCAAGTATTTCCTGCTTTGTATCAGGGCCTGTCATGGTAACAGGTTCATCAAGAAGCAGTAGAGAAGGATTGGCTGCAAGCTGGCGGGCCATTATAAGTCTCTGTTTTTCCCCACCACTAAGAGCACCTGATGAGTGGAGTGCTTTATGATCGAGTTTGACCATTTTCAGATAATCAAGGGCCTGATTGTATAACTGGTCATAGTTAGGGGAATCAGTTTCAGGAAGCGATTCATTCCCGGTGTTCAGGTATGTCAGCTTTCGAATGACGTTTTCTATTGCAGGTCCTCTCCAGAGGCCAAAACTCCTCTGAAGATGTATTGCAGTGTTTTTTATCAAATACCTGGAACCCTCTTTTCCAGATTCAGGTGTTATGGTCTCTGTGCCAAGCTCAATAGAGCCGCCATCGAAAGGTTCAATTCCGCGAAGAACTTTTAAGAGGCTGCTTTTTCCACTTCCACTTTTCCCGGTGATGCCAAGGATCTCTCCATTTTTCACGCTGAAACCGATATTATCAAGAACTTTGACCTTTTTTGCATTAATTCTGTAGTATTTGGTTATACCGGATACTGTTAGCATATCCACCCTCATTGAATGATATAGACTATTAATGTCACATTGATTGTGACCATGAACAGTGACTCAAATTTAAGGATTATTATTCCCTTATAGCAGTTATCAGTTCTTCAACCTTTGTCCTTACATCTCCGGTTTCTTCTACAACAGTTCCTGTAACTATCATGTCTGCTCCGGCCCTGGCACATTCCCTTGCATCCTCAACTGTACGTATACCGCCACCTACAATCAGTTTATTGTGATCTCCCAGGGCATGTTTTGTAGCACCGATCATTTCAGGAGTTATAGGTCTATCTGCACCGGATCCGGCTTCAAGATATGTATAGTGCATTCCCATGTATTTTCCTGCCAGCGAGTATGCTACTGCAAGCTCGGGTTTGTTCTTTGGAATTAACCTTGCATCCCCTACCCATCCTACAGTTCCTCCAGGTTCCACTATCAGATATGCCATTGAGATGGTTTCGATATTGTACTTGTATACAATAGGAGCACCTATCATCTGACTGGTGGTGATAAAATTAACATCACGTGAATTGAGCAGGCTCATGAAGAAGATTGCATCTGCATGGGGACTGATGCCATCTACATTGGCAGGAAACAGAATGACAGGTATTGAGGTTCTTTTTTTGATCTCCACAATTGTCCTGTCAAGGACTGTACCTCCGGCTCCGGTGGACCCTCCGACCATTATTGCATCTGTGCCGCCGCAGGCAGCCTCATATGCTATATCGCCGCCTTCTTCAGGTGACTGGGAAGCAGGATCAATAAGAGTAAGATGAACAGTACCTTTTTCATCGGCTATTTTGTTAAGGTACTCTTCCACCTTCATCTTCAGAATCAACCTCTCATTTCCTTGGATTTTGGACGTAGTTGTTTATACCCGCATTTTCTGCATCGCTGTGCGCGTGTGGCATTTCTTGCATTACATCTCATGCAGATCTTCTTATTAAGAATTCTATTCTCAGCTTCTGGAAATCGCGCCATTGTTTCACCTTTGATTATTTAGATAGTTATACTGCTGACTCTAAAATTATTGGGTTAAATATTTTGAGTGGCTACATACATTTTAAACCATATAATTGTTTTGATATTTCTGGCATGGACTAGAAAAATCCATGCCATACAGTAGATAATTCTTGTAAAGACTTATTTTATTCTTGAGGTGATCATTTCTCTGACAGTTTGAGGGTCTGCCCTTCCCCGGGTCTTTTTCATTACCTGGCCTACAAGGAAGTTCATTGATTGCTCTTTTCCCTGCATGTAATCTTCAATGGCCTCTGCGTTTTCTTTAATGGCCTCATCAACTGCACTGCTGACAACATTGTCCTCAGCTTTCATAAGGCCTTTCTGCTGGACAATATCTATGGGACTACCTCCGGAATCAAGCATTGTACGTATGACTTCTACCCCGCTGCGATCTGTGATCCTGTCATCTATGATCATCTGTATGATCTGCACCATATCCTCAACATTAAATGATTTCACTGTGAGGTCACGGTAGTTCAGCTCTCCTTTAAGAACATCTGCAACCCACGCAGCTGCAGCCTTTGGATCAACCTTTTCTGCAACCATTTCATAGAAATCAGCAACCTTTATGTCAGATGTTAGAGCCTTTGCATGCATTTCTGACAAACCGTACTGGGAAACAAACCGGTCCCTTCTTGAGTCAGGCAGCTCAGGTAATGTATCCAGGAGCTGGGCTGTTCTGTCCTTCACCCTCAACGGGACAAGATCGGGCTCCGGGAAATACCTATAGTCATGCTCCTCCTCTTTGGTACGCATGGAAGTGGTAACACCACGTGCTTCGTCAAAATGCCTTGTTTCCATTGTAACAACCCCTCCCCTTCTGAGAAGGTTTTTCTGACGCATTATTTCATAAAGTAGTGCCCTTTCAGCTCCTTTGTGTGATGAAATATTCTTAACTTCCGTTCTTGAACCACCACCAATTGAAATATTTGCATCCACTCTCATTGATCCTTCAAGGTTGCTGTCAAATACATCAAGATATTCAAGGATATTTCGGAGTTTGTCCAAAAACCTTCTTGCTTCTTTTGGACTTCTCAGGTCAGGTTCGGTAACAATCTCCAGAAGGGCCATTCCTGAACGGTTGTAATCTATCAGTGTTCCTCTGGATTTATCAATGGATCCCATGTGTACCAATTTTCCAGGATCTTCTTCCATATGGGCTCTTCTGATCCTTATAACAAGTTCTCCGTCCTCGCCTTCAATGACCACCTTTCCGTTACTTACGATAGGATAGTCATACTGGCTGACCTGATATCCTTTTGGAAGATCTGGATAATAATAATTTTTCCTGTGAAACTGTGTCTGGGCAGTAACCTCACAGTTGAGTGCAAGTCCTACCTTCATAGCAGCTTCGACAGCCCCCTCATTTATCACTGGTAGTGCACCAGGCAAGCCCATACATACCGGACACACATGAGTATTTGGCTGTGAATTATGATACTGTGTTGAGCATCCGCAGAACATTTTTGTCTTCAGACGGTTAAGCTGGACATGTATCTCCAGTCCTATCATAACTCCATCTGGATTGCTGTAAGCCATTTATTTCACTCCATCTGGTCTTTTTTTATGGTGATCAGTATTCTGTTCAAAGGTATATGCAGTTCTCAGGATGGATGCTTCATCAAAGTGCCTTCCTATTATCTGAAGACCCACTGGCATCTTGTTTGCAAAACCACAGGGTACCGAGATAGAGGGAACTCCTGCGAGATTTACCGGGACAGTATTTACATCTGTAAGATAGAGAGAAAGTGGATCCTGGATTTTTTCTCCGAGCTTGAATGCGATATCAGGCATTGTTGGTCCCATCAGAACATCTACCTCCGATAATGCCCGATCAAAATCTTCCTTTACAAGTGTCCTGACCTTCAGTGCCTTGAGGTAATATTTATCATGATACCCGGCAGAGAGTGCATAGGTTCCAAGCAGAATCCTTCTTTTAACCTCATCCCCAAAACCCTCAGCTCTGGTTCTTGACGCCATAACGTGCCAGTTTTCACCTTCCGCACGAAGTCCGTAGCGTGTTCCATCAAAACGTGCAAGATTAGATGAGGCTTCACTCATGGCTATGATATAGTATGATGAAAGGGCGTATTTTGTATGGGGTAATGAAACACTTTTCCATGTAGCGCCCAGGTCTTCCATTTTATGTATTGCGTCCCAGACACATTTATTCACCTGGGGATTGATCCCATCTGAAAGATACTCTTCCGGAATCCCTATCTTCATGCCATTGACATCGTTTTCTATGGTTTTTGAATATTCTATGTCCCTTTTGATCGATGTGCTATCACGTGGGTCGTGACCTGCTATGACATCCATAACAGTTGCCACATCCTTTACACATGTCCCCATGGGTCCGATCTGTTCAAGGGAATTGGCATAGGCGATAAGGCCATATCTTGAAACAGTACCATAGGTTGGCTTGAGTGCGACGATCCCACAAAAAGAAGCTGGCGACCGCACTGATCCTCCTGTATCTGATCCCAGTGCTACAGGAGTTTCACCTGAAGCTACTGCTGCAGCGCTACCACCAGATGATCCTCCGGGTACTCTTTCTGTATCCCAGGGGTTGAGTGCCGGGCCTCCACAGCATGTTTCAGTAGAGCTTCCCATTGCAAATTCATCCATTTTTGTTTTTCCAAGAATCACGGCACCAGCATCAACAAGTCTTTCTATAACATGAGCATTGTATGGCGGAATATATCCTTCCAGTATCTTTGAAGAACATGTGGTGGGTATACCCAGAGTTGAAATGTTATCCTTGATAGCTATGGGAACCCCGGCAAGTGGTAAATCGGTCTTTCCGGAATCTATTTCTTTTGCATGCTCTGCTGCCCTTTCATTTATTGCTGAAAATCCATATGTCCTGCTATTTCCGATTTTCTCTATATAGGATAGGGTAACTTCTTCTGCCGATGTGTCAGTGACTTTTTCTTTGATCCCGGAGATGTTTATCCATTCTGGCATTCTTTTTACCTCACATTATACCTGGAGCCCTGAAATACCCGTCCTTCTTATGCTCTGTGTTCTGGAGGGCCTCCTCCTGGGTTAAGGATTCGACAACAGTGTCTGGCCTCAATACATTCACCAGATCTTCTATATGATATGTAGGCTCTACATCTTCTGTATCAACTTCATCAAGCTGCTTGAAATAATCCAGCACTGAATTTAGCTGTTCTGCATATTCTTTACTCTTTGAGCGGTCAACTTCAATACGCGCAAGCCACCCGACGTGTTCAACCTCTTCTTCTGTAATCATTTCAGGTTCCTCAGATAAATGGACTTATTTACTTCTCTTGATCTTATGAATACAACAATAAACACTTAATATTAATATGTTGGCGTAATATTGTTGTACCTATCATCAGGTAGATCATTGCTTTTTTGTGACCGAAGGGATTATATGCGTCCTGACATTGCCTAATCCAAAACATCAAAGTATATCCATGTAAAATACATTTGTATAGAAATCAACACATAAACTATTTAATCAAATTGAAGGAACTCGCAACAAGATGAAATCTGAAGTGAAAGCAGAACTAATATCCATAGGGTCTGTTGATATTGATGAATCGGCCCTTGGTGATATATCTATACCAACAGCTGGACCAGGTGCCGGAAAGAAGGCATTTTTTTTCAGATCAGGAAACCGCAGAGTACGTCTTTCTGTAAACCATGATTCTCCTCTAAAAGCCGTGGCCATAGGTGAAGGGATCACAATTTACCGAAATGATAGGGAGATTGCCAGAGGCCATCTTGAACACGAACTTGTACACTGCCCCCGGCAGGCGTATATTACTGTAAGCGAAAAATGTATCTTCGACTGTAAATTCTGTCCTGTGCCAAAGCTTGGGGGACGTGTAAAGACATTTGAAGAGGTAATGAGCATTCTGGAAATGGCATACTCCACAGGGAATCTGGATTCAATATCCATTACTTCAGGGATCTATGATAGCCCCGAAGGGGAGGTTGAAAGAGTTGCCAGGATAGTACGTGAATCAAGAAAGTATGAAGTTCCAATAGGAGTATCTGTCTACCCAACAGAGGAGTCTTCGCGCATTCTGAAGCAGGCAGGTGCGAGTGAGATAAAGTACAATGTGGAAACAATGGACTGTGATCTCTATTCAGAGGTATGTCCTGACCAGGACCTTGATTATACACTGAATAAACTGGAAGAGGCCGTCGAACTCTTTGGAAAGAACAGAGTTTTCTCAAACTTTATTATAGGTCTGGGAGAATCTGACGACTCGGTTATTTCCGGGATACGTAAACTTGCTTCCCTTGGCGTGATACCAATATTGAGAGTTGCAGGATTGCATCCACTAAGAGCTGGTGAAGTTTATGTGGATCGTCCGGACAGTAAAAGAATCCTGTTCCTTACCCGCAAATTGCGGGAAATACTTGATTATCATGGTCTGCGTGCGGATATTTCCCGAACAATGTGCCTTCCATGTACAGGCTGTGACATGAATCCGCATATTGACCTTGATTGATTCTCTGGTTAAAGCCGATATTATATTTGATATTATATTGCATTCAGAATGAGCTCACGGTTTCTCTGATGATTTGATGCCATTGATGTGGATTATTGGTCTTTAATGTATGTCTTTCAATTCCATTTGATGATTCGGAAACTACCAGTCTTTTTTTTCTGAACAGGCCCCTGGATTCTATCTGGGATCCTACGATATTTTTTATTTTAATCTCTTTTCTGTTCTGACCGGAAAAGTTGATCAAAACTAATCTTCTATTTGTCATAATAAGATATCTGTCATCCAGTTTTTCAAATTTGAGCAGATGCTCTCCTCTGCTATGACTGGTATCCAGGCTCTTTATTGTATCTGCAATGCGGGAGGAATTTCTGGATTTGAGGCAAATTACTTCTATTCTGTCAGAACCTATAACTATGAATACGTTTCTTAAATTATGGTATATTCCAATGACATCCTTTATACATATATGACTGGAAAGTTGCGTTCTTTTTGAGAAAATTCCGCCGGAATGATGCCTGATAAAGATATTTTTATTGGTGAGGGTTATCGTATATCTCTGTCCATCTATTATCACATGTTCGGCAAGTATTTTCTTTTCGTTGCTTTTGAGTATAGTCTCAGTGGACTTGCTGTGTGTTTCAGTAAGTGCTGCTGCATTTTCTGATATTTCAGGTTCTGGTTTTACATCTGATAGATAATGGTCGAGCATTTTTATCAGTAACCCACCGTCAATAAGCTTAACACTATGTTTTGATGCTTCAGTCTGTGCATCCTTTGTAAATGCAGAGGTAGTGACAATGATGACTCCATCAGTATTATCCCGGTATCTAAGGCTTGAATATTCTCTGATCTCCTTTACGCCTACAGGCTCTCTGTATCTTTTTGCCTGAACTGCCCATTGATGGGATATGCCATATTTTTCGATGCTCAGCCCAATATCAATACCTCTATCCCGGGAACTCTGGGTAACCTCTGCCCTGTATCCTGCCTGAGAGAACATAGAGGCAACCAGATGCTCAAATTCAATAGGATCCATGTTCAGCAATCTATCAATTTTCCATGTAGTCATAATTATGCATCCGGAAACAAAATGGTGGATATTTTATCAGATGGCCTTTATCCAAAGATATATTAAAGCACATGTATGAAGATTTTGTTCCCCAATTGATTAAATAGGTAAAGTAATAAATGAATTGGAATAAGTGAGCTTTAAGTAGTGGTAGATGTAGAAATATGATCTCTATTTGATCGTATGCTGATCAGGTGATTTGTGTGGATGAACTGGAAAAAATCAGGAATGAAAAACTTGAGAAGCTCAAGAAATCTCTGCAACAGGAAGACCCCGGGCCTGGACCCGTAAATGTTACTGATTCAGATATAGATGACTTTATTATGAACAACAGAATCGCTGTTGTGGATTGCTGGGCTCAGTGGTGTGGTCCCTGTAAGGTATTATCTCCCGTGATTGACAGACTTGCAGAAAAATACATGGGAAGAGTAGCATTTTCAAAGCTTAATACTGACCATAACAGATCAACATCAATTAAGTTCGGGATTACAAGTATTCCCACTCTTCTTGTATTCCGGGAGGGGGAACTTGTTGACCGAATTGTAGGTGCGGTACCAGAAAGGACTATTATAAACAGACTTGAGCCTCTGATACAATGAGGAAGTAAGAATGTCACACAAACCTCGCATAGTAAAAAGTCCCAGAATAGGACTGCTTGAGATCAAGTCAAAACCGTATTACATAGTTGCCTCAGTTGAGGTGGGAAATACAACTACCAAATGCATACTGACAGCTACAAATATGGAAACCGGTAAGACATATATTGTAACCCGCTGTATAAGGATGACAAGAGATGTAAGGAATCCCCTTCCAGGAGAAAGGGTTTTTGGAAAGACTCTGACAGGAGTTGAACTTACCCGGCAGTCTATAGCAGAACTTGTAAGGGATACCCTGCTGGGAGCCGTTAACAGGGCTAATATGGATATAAGAACCGATATACATTTTGTGGTTCGTTCAACAGGTGTTGTTGCGGGGTTTGATATGCCTGAAGAGGTTGGTGAATTTATAAAGGCACTGGCAGACGGGTGTTTAATGGCAGGGATCCCACCTTCAAGAATGACTCCTGCAATGTCTGTTAATAATCTTCCTGCCAGGTTCAGGGAGCATAGCAAAATGGAGAAGGTGGTTTTTGATGGAGCTGTAGCAAGTGTTATACCACCTGTTGGATCGACAGGTGTAGAAATTGTTGCTAATGAAATGGAAGGCGAACTGGCGACTGCAGGAATCAAAGAGGGAGCTAAGTGGACAGATGTTGATTTCAGAAATCCATGCATTTCAATGGACTTTGGTACAACTCTGGACGGAAGGATTACGAACTCAGATCATCCCTACGCAAAGACAGTTGGGAACTACTGTGGACTTGCAGGTGCCATACCAGATGCCTTGATCAAAGGTACAGGCCTGGTTGATGTATATCTGGGTACCGTTCTTGATGTGTTCAACGGCAAGACTGCGGGATGGCTGAAAATGAAACTCAAAAAAGGTACTATAAAGGAATACTCAGCCCGTATTATGGAGCAAATTTCAATTGAAGTAGTTCCTGAAACTGTAAACAGATATGGAACTGTACCTGTGAATCCTGCAGCTGCAGAGGAAATGGGAGTTTTGCTTATTGGATGTGATGTGGGAGAAAATGGATCTGGAATTGATAAACTATCTGAGATTGGATCTGAGATATATAGCAATGAAAGTATGGAAATATTATTTGCTGTAATTGATGATGTAATGGCCAGGATCGCATGTAAACTGGTTCAGGTAGCAATGGATAATGGTCTTGTACCCGAGAACATATCTATTGGCATAACAGGAAGGGCTGCAATAACCGGCAACAAGCCTTCAATTATGCTCCAGTATCTGGAGAATCTGAACATCCGGTCTGATATTGATCAGCATGTTGTATTTGTGGATGATGGCCTTGCAAGAGGAGCTGCGGTAATGGCCCGATGCATGAACTCACTTGGCACTCCCTTCAATCCCCTTGGAGGTTTGAGTGGAGGTAAATGCATAATGGGTGAACGCATGAAACTCCAGAGTCGCTGAAGTATTGATACTGCACCTAAGTACTGGTTTCATTCATTGTTGACATTTTCCTGAAAATCTTTCTGTAGATTGCATTCGTCAAGAAGGGCCATTTCAACAGCTCTTTTATGGACTTCTGCAGATTCATGTATTCCACCATGTGTTCCTCTTACTGCCCTGCATGGGTACTGCTGAACCAGAAGTCCTGCCATCGAAGGTGCTTCCTTCACATTGACTCCTTTCAGCTTATCTGCCATGTACCATGTGCTTCCACATGGAGCACCTCTTATCACCTGTACCCGGGATACTTTATCCTCGCATATGCTGATTTTAAGTTCAGGGGTTCCAAGCTTTGAGGTAAAATCAGAGGTAAAAGCATTTTCTTTGAGTGTACAGCATATTTCATCATTCTCAATATAAATTCCTGATTCTCTGGATATCTTCTGAAGTTCCTGCACAGGTGCCTGTGATCTTCCGCCTGGGATTATAAGGGCTTTGACTCCATTTTTTGCAGCCAGATTTGCTATTGCTGAGGTGAGGTCCGGATGAAGCGAGTAGGTGATTATAATATCTGCGTCAAAGACTTCATAATCAAATCCTGCCTTTTCAAGAAACTGAAGTGGCTCGTCTATTAACTGAGGGGCATTTTCAGGTAACTGAGCTACGATTGACTTCAGGTCGGTTTTCGATCTTAGAGTTTTTACAAGGCGTTTGCCGTATTTTCCACGTGTAATGATTCCGATAACTGTCATTATGCACTAAAGATATAGATATACGAACTTATATATTATACGCGGATTCAGGTAATAATAACAGAGAAAGATTATTGAAATCTGAATTGTTTTACCCGGAAGTATTTTTATGAGAGGAAAACTGATCACGTTCGAGGGTATTGATGGTGCAGGCAAATCTACCATTGTTTCATTGCTCAGGTCATCTGGGGTTATGGAAGATGTAGTTTTTACAAGGGAGCCTACTGATAGCTGGCTTGGTAGAACCGTTGAGACTGCTATTCATTCAGATACGGATCATCTTGCAGAGCTGTTTCTCTTTACTGCAGATCATGCACAGCACATATCAAAGGTCATACGTCCAGCAGTAAACAATGGTATATGTGTAATATCTGACAGATATTCTGACAGTACCTACGCATACCAGGGAATGACACTTGCAGGAATGTTTGATGATCCTGTAAAATGGGCTCAGGATCTTCGAAAAGATTGGACCATTATACCCGATCTTACAATTCTTTTGGATATTGATCCTGCAATTGCTGTCAAAAGATGTGGTGACAGAGGTGAACAGACAAAGTTCGAGAAACTTGAATTTCTCCAGGGCGTGCGTTCGAATTATTTAAGGCTTGCAGAACAGGATCCTGATAGATTTATTGTAGTGGATAGTTCAGGTTCTGCAAGAGAGGTTGCAGAAAAAATATCTCTGATAATAAGCCCTTTACTGCAAAAATAATGCCAATTTACAACTTATTCTTATCTGCAAACCTGATGAGTTCCTCTCCAAGCTCTCTTACATATTTTGGATTGAGATTAAAACGACTGCGTTTCTGTCCTCCTCTTTCCTTTGCAATCTCAACGTATTCTTTTTCATATCTCTCACTTGAGGTAAGGCTTATGGTCAAAAACCAGCCGGCACCCATTTTGATTTCTGCATATTTTGTGTCATTTTTATCATCATTTTCCATATTTATCACCATTTGCAGTCCTGATCTATCCTCACCTATTCTGATACAGAACAGATAGGGGTATTGATCCGCTGTGTATAGCCGTTGATACCAGTGCTCCAGAAAATCCTGCTTCAGATATGTTCTTAATATCTTCACAGTTCCTGACTCCACCTCCATGCAGCATCTTATGACTGGAGAGAGATGCCATTTTACCTATAAGTTCAGTATCCACACCGGATGAAGTACCTACCCGATCAAGATCCAGGAATATTATATCACGGATATCCAGATCATTAAGTTCTTTTATAATATCCAGTGGGTTTTGGGATATACCGGAATCACGCTTGAGTACTTTTCCATTTATCATGTCAATACTTACACTTATCTGTTTCGGAAATTCTGATGCAGCTTCCACAATTGTCTTAAAGGTGGCAGTTTCTGTACCAAGGACCGCAGTATCTGCCAGTTTCATTGCATCTGCAACTTCATCCATAGACGTGATTGCATAATCAAGTAATGTATCTGCTTTTTGGGATATTTCTTTGATAGCGGCTGAATTTGCATCTTGCCTGCCTTTATTCTGTAACCTGTTAAGATCTGCAATATATACTTCATCAGGCATGAGGTGTTCAACGATTTCTACAGGGTCTGATGTGGTGCATACACTGCTGAAGTTACTGATAGGCATATATTTGTCCCGCTGACCCCTGACTGCGTGGACTACACAATTATTAAATATATCCAGTACAAGTAAAACTCGAAACATATTTAATGGATACATTATTTCATGATATATAAAAAGAGGGTAGCCCGATGAAACTACTTATAAGTCCAATCAATCCGCAGGAAGCCATCAGTGCTGCAAACGGCGGTGCTGATATCATTGATGTTAAAAATCCCAAAGAAGGATCACTTGGTGCCAATTTTCCCTGGGTGATACGGTCTGTTAAAGAGGCAGTAGGTTCCTTAAAACCGGTAAGTGCGACGATTGGAGATTTCAATTATAAACCAGGAACCGCTTCCCTTGCTGCACTGGGTGCTGCGGTTGCAGGTTCTGAATACATCAAAGTAGGTCTTTATGATATTCAGACAGAGGAGCAGGCACTTGATATGCTGAGCAATATTACAAGGTCTGTTAAGGACTATGATCCCACAAAAAAGGTTGTTGCTTCCGGATATTCAGATTACAGCCGTGTAAATTCAATCGCACCTTTCCTTCTTCCGGAAATAGCATCACGATGTGGGGTTGATGTTGTTATGGTAGATACTGCTATAAAAGATGGAAAATCAACTTTTGATTTTATGTCAGAAGAAGAACTTAAAAAATTCACACACCTGGCTCAAAGATCTGGTCTGGAATGTGCAATAGCAGGTACACTCAAATTTGATGATCTTCCAATTATTGGCAGGATCGCTCCTGATATAATAGGGGTAAGGGGAATGGTATGCGGTGGTGACCGAAATAGCTGCATCCAGGAAGAGCTTGTCAAGCAACTCAGGCAGAAGATGTATGATCTATAGATAGATAGATAGATAGATAGATAGATAGATACGGCTTCTGAGATTTTTATGCACCCTATCCAATTTTATCTCTACTTTTTCTAATTTTTATAGACCGGATATCAAAGTACATGGTATGACACTTTTTACCGGAGTACTTTATATTTTTAAAGGGCATATAATTGTATCTGTGGGTTGTAGCATTTAAATAAGCGTTATATTTAAATAAGTTTAATACTAACTTATGGTTAGTAACCATGAGATAATATGGTTCTCAATGGTGAAAGGTAAACAATTTGATGCAGAGCAATGATTGTATTTGACGGGGGGCTTTGATGGATGCATCTATCATTCTGGATATACTTGGCAATGAAAATAGAAGAAAGATACTTCAGATCCTTTCAAACCGTCCATATTATGTGAGTGAAATCTCTAAAAAGCTGGAAGTTGGTCCAAAGGCAATAATCAGCCATCTGAGCATGCTGGAGGATGCTGGATTGGTCCGGTGCCATATCGATTCCAATAGACGCAAATATTTCAGTATCAGCAATAATGTATATCTGGATATCTCCCTGTCTCCCAATTCATATGTTGCATCAATACAGACCTTCTCCATTTCACAGGCAAACGATCCCAGAGGCCATGTTCACGCTAAACATGAAAGAGCAAATGATTTCGTTTCTGACATTCTGGAGATGAATGAGAAGATCCAGGATATAAAAGGAGAAATACGAGATATTGTGGCCAGACAGCATGAACTTAGAGCAGAGATCAATAGAATAATGGATGCCTGTGATGAAATTATTGAACATAATACTAAAGATCCCCTTGAGGCCAGAATTTTGCATGAACTGCTGGCAGATGACTGTGATCTTGCATCGCTTTCATACAACCTGGGGATAGATCCGGCCATTGTTAACGCATATCTGTCTTCTCTTCACAGGAGGAGACTCATTGAATTTACAATCGTTAATGGTCACAAATACTGGACAATAAATAAGCAAAAGAGGTGAATGATCATGACAGCAGACACATTTGTACGAGTTGCTGAGGCCTATCATCGTGATGTTGGAAGGGGTATTGCAAAGATTGACCCTGATCTGATGCAGAGACAGGGCCTTGTGAGTGGAGATGTAATTGAAATTATAGGTAAGGAGAAAAGCTATGCCCGGGTAATGCCCGGCTATCTGGATGACGTTGGGAAGAACATTATCAGGATAGATGGAAATATCAGGAATAACCTCCGGGTTGGAATTGATGACAAGGTGGCAATAAAAAAGATAGATGCCAGAGAAGCAAAACGAGTAACCCTTGCTCCTCTTCAGCCAATACGCATAGTAGGCGGTGCGCGTTATATCCATCGCATAATTGAAGGCAGGCCCATATCCCGAGGCCAGAAGATCAGAATTGAGGCAGTTAACAATCCTCTGACTTTTGTGGTGGTATCTACCAATCCTTCAGGACCTGTAATAGTTACAAGAAATACTGAAGTTATACTTAAGGAAAAACCGGCTGAAGAAGTGGTTAAGACCGGACAGATATCATATGAGGACATTGGAGGCTTAAAGAGGGAAATAGGTCTTGTAAGGGAGATGATCGAACTTCCCCTGCGGCACCCTGAACTTTTCCAGAAACTTGGCATTGAACCCCCAAAGGGTGTCCTTCTGTACGGACCACCGGGAACTGGTAAGACCATGATCGCAAAAGCAGTGGCTTCTGAAACGGATGCGAATTTTGTATCTCTCAGTGGACCGGAAATCATGTCCAAGTACTATGGTGAAAGTGAGCAGAAATTAAGGGAAGTGTTCGAGGAAGCAGAACGCGATGCACCTACTATCATATTCATTGACGAAATCGATTCCATTGCACCAAAACGTGAAGAGGTTACTGGTGAAGTTGAACGAAGGGTCGTGGCACAGCTCCTGTCATTGATGGATGGTCTGAAAACAAGAGGTGAAGTAATTGTAATTGCAGCCACCAACCGTCCAAATTCAATAGATGAGGCTCTCAGACGTGGAGGCAGATTTGACCGGGAGATCGAGATTGGAATTCCTGATCGAAACGGAAGATTGCAGATACTCTATGTGCACACCAGAGGAATGCCTCTTGAGAAGGATCTCAATCTGGGAGATATTGCAGATGTCACCCATGGATTTGTGGGTGCAGATATTTCATCACTTGCCAAGGAAGCAGCAATGCATGCACTAAGACGGATCCTTCCTGAGATCAAGATCGAGGAAGATATTCCCCAGGAAGTCATGGACAAACTGGAGGTCAAAAAATCAGACTTTGAAGAAGCATTGAAAAACATTGAGCCTTCAGCTATGAGAGAGGTGTTTGTGGAAGTACCTCATATTGACTGGAATGACATCGGTGGTCTGGATAAAGCTAAACAGGAACTTAGGGAGGCAGTTGAATGGCCCCTGAAATATCCTGAGCTGTTCGAGGCTGTCAACACCAAACCTCCAAGAGGTATCATGCTCTTTGGACCGCCTGGTACGGGCAAAACTCTGCTTGCAAAGGCAGTGGCAAGTGAAAGTGAGGCCAACTTCATTAGTATAAAGGGTCCTGAACTTTTGAGCAAATATGTTGGTGAATCAGAGCGAGCTGTGCGTGAGACCTTCAGAAAAGCAAAACAATCCGCTCCAACAGTGGTATTCTTTGATGAGGTCGATTCCATTGCTCCCCGCAGGGGAATGAGTTCAGATTCTCACGTAAGTGAACGTGTTGTCAGTCAGATACTGACGGAACTGGATGGTGTTGAAGAGCTGAAGGATGTGGTGATCGTTGCAGCTACCAACAGGCCTGATATCGTGGACCCTGCACTGCTTCGTCCAGGCAGGTTTGACAGGTTGATCTATGTAAGGTCTCCTGACAAAAAGAGCCGTGAGAAAATATTCTCCATTCATCTTAAAGGAAAACCTCTTTCAGATGATGTGGACATTTCAGAACTCGCTGGTATGACCGAAGATTATGTAGGAGCTGATATTGAATCTATCTGCAGGGAAGCTACAATGCTTGCACTGAGAGATTTCATAAAACCAGATATGAGCAAAGCTGATATGAAGCAGAATCTGGAAAAAATAGTTGTGAATAAATCACATTTCAAGAGAGCCATATCTCGAATCAGGCCTGCATCATCTTCAGAGTCAGGAAGAGATTATGATCAGAGTATTGAATCATTTGCCAGGTATCTGGCAGATGAGGAAGAAGAAGAGGGCGTTGAACCCGATGAGGGATCCTCTAAGGAATAAACTGTATATATATTTTAAGCAGGATGATACGCAACTATTGCAGAATGATGCAGGTTCATTATTCTGTGAATAGAATTTTCCTGCATCTTTTTTTACTTATCTGAGTTCTGATAAATAGCTGAGCATGCTTCCGATAGAGAGACTTTTAAAACTTGAGGGGCAAAAATGTTTTATTGTAATATGCAGATACATCATGTTCTGAAATTGCAATTGTCTCATTCAGGGAAAATTCAGGCAGTTATTTATTTTGGAAACACATTAAATATATGTCAACAGAAAGTGATTATTCCATGCTAAGACAGCGTTTTGTTCTGGATACTACGGCACTGACAGATCAGCAGGTAAGGGAATCAATTGGTCATTCTCAGCTTTGCGAGGGAATTAAGGGTATACTTGATCTTGTAGCCGAGTCCAGGCTGCAGCTTGGAATCAGCTGCTATATCCCTTTTCCATCGGTATATGATGAATTACAGGAATTTGCCCGAAATAATGGCTGTGACCTGGATGTGACTGCAAAGATCGATACATGGCTTGTAAAAAAAACTCCTGACAGATATGAAGTTAAGATTCCTGCGAGGGTATTCCATGAATATGTGGCATTTATGCGGGCCAGGATCAATAAAGGCATGGGTGTGGCAGAGGATGCTATATGGGAGGCTGCAACAGAATGTCTGTTTCTGACATCTTCTGCAAATAGCAAGAAAGACATTGAGGATAATATAGAAAGGGAAGTTATCGGCAAAACAGTCGGTAAATTCAGGAACAAATACCGTGCAGCTTTAAGATATGGTATTCTTGACAGTGCTCCGGATATCGATGTACTTCTTCTTGCCAAGGAAATTGATGCTGCAGTAGTTGCAAATGATTTTGGAATACAGAAATGGGCTGAAGAGTTAGGGGTGCGCTTTGTCCCGGCTAAAACATTTCCGATGATGTTAAAAGAATATTTAAAGCAAACATCCTCTCTTGCCTACAGGGGTGAGGGAGACATATTTGATCAGATAACAAAATCCAGGGATTGATCCATATTCTTTCATTGTCTTTCTATCAATATGGATATTGAAAAAATTAATGAATATACAGTTCAATACAATGTATTGTATAAGGAACTTGTCTGTAGATAACAGATACAGATCGTTTGATTGAGATTGTTGATCATCTCAACTGAAGGTTGTTGAGATTTTTAATGAGTTAGTGATGGGGGATAAATTTGAGAAATATAAATGTTGAAAGTATCAGAGCTCCTCTTGTTAGTGAGCAGAATGTAGAGGTCGTGGAAAGGAAGGGTCTTGGACATCCGGATTACATATGTGATTCCATAATGAACCAGGTTTCTGTAGAACTTTGCAGGGAATATATTGATAAGTTTGGCCATATCATGCATCACAATATTGATAAGGGGATGCTTGTGGCAGGCAGTGTTTCTGGCAGACTGGGCGGTGGTGAGATAAATGATCCCATGAGGATCATATTCGGAGATCGGGCGACATTTCAGGCAGATGATACCGAAATTGATGTGGAACACATTGCAATCAGTACATCAAAGAAATGGTTTCTGGATAATCTTCGATTTGTGGATCCATCGATTATTGAATATCAGGTGGAGTTGAAGGAGGGCTCTGCTGAACTTACTGATATTTTCAGACGAGGTGCCCGAATATTGCCTGCAAATGACACCTCCGCAGCTGTTGGTTATGCTCCTCTAACTCTCACGGAAAGGATGGTGTTTGATACCGAAAGATATCTCAATTCAGAGAAATTTAAAAAAGATTATCCTGAATCTGGAGAAGATGTGAAGGTTATGGGCGTACGTCAGGGTGAAAATATTCATCTGACTGTTGCCATGCCACTGGTGGATCGATTTGTATCATCTGAATCTGAATACTTCAGGATGAAAGATGAACTTCTGGATATTATGAATGAGTTTGTGAACAATTATGCACAGGAGAATTATCAACCTGTTACTCCTTCAGTTTCATTTAATACTCTGGATATGCCTGGTCGTGGACTTGGGGGGATATATACAACAGTTACCGGTACTTCAGCTGAAGATGCAGACTGCGGGCAGGTTGGCCGAGGCAACAGGGTAAATGGTATTATTCCTCTGAATCGTCCAGTGAGCAGTGAAGCAGCAGCCGGTAAGAATCCTGTCAGTCATGTGGGTAAAATTTACAATGTACTAACCCATGTTGTGGCTGACAGGATATATCAGGACGTTGCGGATGTTGAGGAAGTATATGTGTGGATGCTGAGTGAGATCGGTGCTGCTGTGGATATACCTCAGATAGCTGCAGCCCAGATACGCATGAGTCAGGGATCAGTTGATTCAGTTGGTGAAGATGTAAAAGAGATTATTGACTCAGAACTTGAGAACATAGAGACGTTTACCCAAGACCTTGCCGAAGGAAAATACCCGGTCTGCTAACTTCTCATGCACCTGCAATGAAAGCAATAAGTGCAAAAACCATACCTGCTTTAAATAATCTGGATGATCTGGCTGCATTGTCTCTAAGACCAACTTCAATGATTGCCAGAATAAATAGAAGATCTGCAATAGCCACTGCATATAAGTATCCAGTGCCAAGGATTGATATTATGTACGGCAGTGGGCTTGCAACAAGAGCTACAGCTACTATAAATGAAGCTGTATAGACCGATCTCTTAACTCCAATTTTTATCGGGAGAGTTGAAGCTCCACTTAAACGGTCTCCTTCAATATCTTCTATATCTTTTACAATCTCTCTGGCCATGGTTGCAAGAGCTGCAAGCAGGAAGAGTATTGAGAGCATCATCAGTCCTTCCATACCGAATACACTTCCACCGAAGAGAAAAATAGATCCTGTGAGGTATCCGATACTTATGTTCCCAACCAGCGCCTTTCTTTTGAGTGATCTGGCATAGTATATAAGGACCAGAACGTTAATGCCTGCAATAACAGCACATATATAATTAACACTGAAAGCTGCAACCATGCCTGCAATAAACAGGGCAGTTGAAAAATACAATGCATTTTGTTCGGTTACCTTGCCTGCCGGAATCGGGCGTGATGGACGGTTGATTGCATCAATATCCACATCAAAATAATCGTTTATGGAGTTGCCTGCACCTGTAATAAAAAAGACTGAAACAAAAGCCAGTAGTGCTTTAATAATCAATATTTCTGCTGAATAGGTGATTGATGTAGTCGGAAGTATGTTATATGCAATAAATACTCCAATAAGAGTTCCAATGGCAGCCATAAGGCAATTTCTGTATCTTATGAGCTGAAGATATGGAAGGAGTACATTTATTGTTTTTTTCATTTATTGTTCCTTGATGTCACTGCGGCCTACTTCAAGCATTCTGTCCAGCGCCCTTTTTGCTTTAATTCGTATGTCTTCAGGAACTGTTATGACGTGCTCCATTTTTTCAAGTGAGTTCAGGACTCCCTGAAGTGTTGTCATCTTCATATTCGGACATACTGCATATTCAGAACCTGCGTAGAACCTTTTGTCAGGATTTTCTTTCTCAAGTCTGTGGAGTATTCCAGTTTCAGTAGCAACAATAAACTCTTTTGAATTGGATTTCTTCACGTATTCTGTTATACCTGTGGTACTAAGAACCTTATCTGCGACTTCCAGGACATCTGCACGGCATTCAGGGTGTGCCAGGATCTCAGCTTCAGGGTGTTCTTCTTTCATTAGAAGAAGGTCCCCTACAAGGATCTGGTGATGTGTTGGGCAGTATCCCTGCCATGGTATAATCTTTTTATCAGTATGAAATGATACATATTTTGCCAGGTTCTTGTCCGGGATGAAAAGTATTTCATCTTTTTCAAGTGAATTTACGACATCCACTGCATTAGATGATGTACAGCATATGTCACATTCAGCTTTGATTGCGGCTGATGAGTTAACATAGCACACAACGGCTGCATCTGGATATTTGGCCTTCTCCTTTCTAAGGGAATCAACATCCACCATTGCTGCCATAGGACATTCCGCTTCCATTTCGGGCAAAAGTACGGTTTTTTCAGGACTCAGTATTGCAGCACTTTCAGCCATAAAGTCAACGCCACAAAAAACAATGACATCTGCATCCTGGTTTACAGCTTCTCTGCTAAGTCCCAGAGAATCACCTAAAAAATCTGCAATATCCTGGATCTCCTTTCTCTGATAATTATGGGAAAGGATAACAGCATTGCGCTCTTTTTTCAGCTTATTGATCTTCTCAATAATGGATTGCCTGTCTTGCATATATAATCACTGCACGGGAATATTTATAATTACTTATATATTTAGTGGATTTGATCTACCTGATATATGGTAATATTTATTAAGATATCTTATAGTAATTCATGTTAATTAGCTATTTTGTCTGGATCAGGTTGCTTTTCCTTCAATTTTTAATCAGGTTTTTACCTGAGCAGGTTCAGGTTCCTATTTGCAGTGGGCTTACTATTTTTTTAAGTGTTGCAATAGCAGACAGAGATGCGAGATAACTTGTTTTTGGATTTGTTGGAGACGGTATATTTTCAGTTCTAGTGATGAACTTTCCAAATTCACCCTCAACTTCAATTTCGTGTATATTTCTACTGATATGAGGATCTGCAACTATCCGGACTGTGGTTCTTTCAAATCCGATACCTGCTATACTCAGTGTTGCAGCAACATTTACATTTGCAGGAAATGATTCAACAGCTTTTGCTGCATTTCCTTCAAAGATCAGTGTTTCAGATTCAATACTCTCCAGATCAATTTCATTTTCTAGAATGTAGGGGGCACCGGTAAGTCCTGAAGGTGGTTTTTTTGTGGTAAGTGTAACTGAATATATTTCTCCTGACATTGCTGACTTGAGTCCGTCAATACCTGTTATTGATCCGGAGGGAAGATATATTCTGCAATTATAATTTCTGGCAAGTCCATATATGTACTCCCTGAAATCAGAATCTGCAAGGGCACCGATACTCATAATCATTACATCACATCCAGCCTTCAAAGCTGGCGGGATTATCTTACTCACAGATTTTTGAGATGCAGATTCTACTACAAGGTCTACATGTTCGACCATTTCTTCAATTGTGAGAAATTCGGGTTTCATGTGTTTTAGTTTTTCTTTGAGAGCATAGACAAAGTCTATATTGTGATCGTAAACTGCATATATCTGTATATCATCACTATCTGCGTCGATGCTTTTGCAGATCTGAGATCCAATGGCACCACAACCTACAATACCTATTTTCAACATTTTTTTGGACACCTGCTCAATAAAAATATGATTATATATTTGAAACCTTTATTGTTTAAAATTAATACCCGGATAAATGGTACAATGTTATTTCAGTGAATATGTCATAATCTATTAATCATTTAATACATAAATGGTCTGTGGTGATTTTTAATGCTTACTGGTGAAATTGAAAAATTCGTTGAAGAGGATCAGGTATATCTTGATATAGCTTCTTCAATTGTACCTTCAAAGAAGGTTAATGCTGTCATTTTTACAAAACAGGATTGTACAATTGCAGGAGTTGAAGAAGTTAAGTCTATTTTTGATTATTTTGGTATAGAGTACAGTTCTTCTTTTACAGATGGAGATAATGTTGGCTCAGGTGAGACCATATTCAGACTGTATTCCGAAGCTGCTTCAATACTGTGTGCAGAGAGAATTATTCTGAATTTCCTTGGACACCTGAGCGGTATTGCAACAATGACCCGTAGCTGTGTATCTCGTATAGAGAACATATCATCTGCAAAGATTGCATGTACAAGAAAAACAGTCCCCGGGATTCGCAGGTTCGAAAAGGCTGCGGTTGTTGCCGGTGGTGGTGACCCGCACAGATTCAGTTTATCAGATATGGTTATGATAAAGGATAACCACATCAAACTGATGGGTCTTGAAGAAGCTATTGTTGCTGCCAGAAAGCATTCCAGTTTTGTTCAGAAAGTAGAAGTTGAGGTTGAGTCTGAACAGGATGCCGTTACAGCTGTAGAATTGGGTGCTGATATTATTATGCTGGACAACATGGATCCGGGATTGATTATTCGTACACTGCAAACACTAAAAAGAAAAGGTCTTCGTGACAGTGTGATCATAGAAGCATCAGGTGGGATACATCAGGGAAACCTTGAAGAATATGCAAAAACAGGGGTTGATGTTATTTCAATGGGCTCGCTTGTATACGATGCAGGATGGATTGATGTAAGTCTTGAGATTCTAACCGACACTATCTGATGTCACCATAAGCTTTATGTATTTGTGTATTTTATTTGCAATAGTTTTATAATAAAGGATAACCTGTTAATTGCTCAAATAACAGCTGATGAACATGATACAGTCGCAAAAAAAATTTACCTTACTAATATCTGCAGTACTTATCATGCTGCTGCTTAATGGAATGGCTTTAGGTGCTCAAGTAGATGAAGTTACACTTGTTCAGGGAGACGCATATCAGATTAATAACTATCTGATAGATGCTCGTCTTATTACCGCATCAGGCCAAACGGCCTCATTTGATGTGTATGAACGTGAGGATAAAATTAAAAGTTCAATGCTTTCTGTGAATGAATCATTCACCTTTGATTTTGAGGATGGCGGCGAAGTGGAAGTAGAACTGGTCAAAGTGGATTCCAGCAGTGGCCTTCTTGATCGTGCTACGATTGCTATTTCTATATCAGGTTATAGCGTACGAGATCTCCATACTACTAAAAAGGTCCCTTATGGCGATGATCCTGATTTTGTAGGCGCACCCGAGCTTGAAATAACTAAAGAGGTAGGTGCTGAGACAGTAAATGTAGGTGAATCAGTCAGGATCACAGTGAAAGCTAAAAATGTAGGTGATGATGAGGCCCTGGATGTACGCTTCTCAGATTCACCAAAGAGAAGCTTTGCACTGGGTGATACAATTCTTGATGATCGGGGCCCAATGTCTATAGGTACCGGCGAATCCAAAACTATCATGATCTATGAACTAAAACCGACAGAACCTGGTACTTTTACACTCAACCCAACGGAAGCTACATTTTATAATAAGGCCAATAAGAGATTTGATGCGGAATCAAATACTCCAGTTATAACCGTGGAAGGATCATTACAGGAAGCAGATGTTACCATTTCCCATTCAGCTGAAAGCAGAAATGTTGAACGCAATTCCCGGATAAACATGGTAATCAACCTCAAGAATGAAGGAAATACTGCTGCTCAGGGTCTTCGTGTGGATATTGAACTGCCGGATGATATAGAATTTGTCGGTGGTGATGATGAGGTAGAGGTTATCCGTGGAAATCCCAGAATATACATAGAATCCTTTGGTCAGCAGCAGGAAAAAGAAATAACATATTCAGTCAGGCCAAAGGTGACAGGAACATATAGTATTGGAGCAAAATTGTTTTATGAATATGATGATGGTATTTCAACATCTGATACTTCTAAAGAAGCAACAGTGGATAACATAAATGTTGTTGAGGCAAAATATGATTTTCTGCTGGAACTGCCTGTTTATGTGTACATTGTTCCTCTATTGATATTTGGTGCAGTAGGAGCATGGATAATACACAGGCAAAAACAATATAAGTTCTGACCTGAAAGTTAACACCAAGATTGAAAATAATCAATTTGTCTAATTATATAATTAATGATATTTTTTAGCTATGGAGGAATTATTTGCTTAATATACTGATGATAGGAAATGGGCAGTGTGGCAATAGAATACTTGATGCAGTGAACCGGGAGTCCTTTGGCTCAAAGAGTAAATTTGCAAAGTTCTATTCCAAGCAGAAGTTCAAGAGCAATGTGGAAACAATTGCAGTAAACACTGCCATCAATGATCTAAAGGAGATGAAATTTACAAAAGCAAAGGATAGGATTCATATTCCCCATCTCCATGGCGTAGGTGCTAATAGAAATATTGGTAAGAAGGTATTCGAAGATAATAAAGAACAGATAATGCGAAAAGTTGAGGAAAGAGGTCGCTTTGATGTAGCTTTTGTTATAACATCAGCATCAGGGGGAACTGGTTCTTCTTTTAGTCCGTTACTTGTAAAGGAACTCAAAGAGAGGTATGATTATCCTGTATATTCGATAGTTGTACTTCCATTCAGGGAGGAAGGTACATTATACCTCCAGAATGCTGCTTTTTCTCTGCGCGAGATGCGTGAAAGCGGTACTGATGGAATAATACTTGCAGATAATCAGTTTTTAAAACAGATGGGTGGTGATGTCCAATCTGCATACGATGGAATCAATTCAATGATCGCCAGGCGTATACTGTTCCTTATTGATTCCCTGGATAGTGAAATGATGATGGTTACAGATCTTGGTGATTTTAAAACCGTGATGAGTGGTGGTGCCGGTCTTGCAACTGTTGGCTTTTATGGCGGTGATGATGGAGATATGTCTGTTAAGACTTCTATTCAGAAAGCTCTTTCACCTCCAGGCCTTCTGTTTTCCACGGATGTTTATGAAGAAGCCAGCAGGGCAATGATCATAATTAAGGGTGACAGGAAATATCTAAACATTGATGATATTTCCCATGAGGTGGAAAAACTGTCATCTGCCATTGGCCATGTGTTCAAAGGAATAATCATAAGAGAGGGTGAATATCCACAGGTGCTTGTTGTTTTAACACTTGAATCCACCTCAGAACTTGAAAAAATGTATTCTGCTGCTGTGGAAGCTATAAACATGGAACGTGAAAAGAAATCCCGTGTGGAATCCCAGAAGGACATGGACAAAGCATTTTCTCAGATCGAAGGATACGAACCCTCCTATTAATTTTTTTTATACTCTCAAAATTAATTAGATGATCAGCTATTATCTTTTATTTATTCCAGGTGTAACCTGTTTGTTCTTAATCCCACCAGATTTTCAAAACTGAAATAAACCATTCTAACTATAAGATTACTTATCATGTGGGAGCAGATGGGAGAGGACATCAAACTAAAGCGTGAGCTTGGAATCCTTGAGATAACACTGATTGGTGTTGGCAGTATTCTGGGTGCAGGTATCTATGTCCTTATTGGCGCTGCTGCCGGCCTTGCAGGAAACGCAGTATGGGTTTCATTTCTGATAGCATCCATGGTTGCTGGACTTACCGGATTTAGTTATATGGAACTTTCGTCTATGTATCCATTGGCTGGAGCAGAGTATGAATATGCAAAGACAGCATTTGGAGAGAGAACAGGACTTACGGTAGGATTACTGATAGTTGTTGTTGAAATTGTTGCATGTTCTACAGTTGCACTTGGTTTTGCAGGCTACCTGACATCAATTATGGACATTTCCGGCTCCATTTCAATCGCTATAGCAGTAATGCATATCATCTTCTTTGCGTTAATACTTTTAATGGGCATCAAATATTCTGCAAGGATAGCAATTTTTCTAACTGTGATACAGATAAGTGGCCTTTTTCTTGTGATTTTTCTTGGATTGCCTCTGATAGGTTCAGTCAATTACTTCGGGATACCATCAATCGATGGTATATTTGAAGCATCCGCACTCGTTTTTTTTGCATTTCTTGGATTTGAAGAGGTAGTAAAACTTGCACAGGAGACACGTGAACCTGTTTACAATACTCCCCGGGCTCTCATACTATCTATTGTCATTACAGTTATTTTATATATTTCAGTTGCAGTCTCTGCCGTAAGTGTCGTTGACTGGAAAACACTCTCAGAATCTTCCGCACCTCTGGCAGAAGTTGCAGCAGCGTCCCTTGGAAATGATGCCTTTATAGTTCTTTCCGTAATTGCCCTTTTTGCAACTTCGAATACAGTTTTGTTGATGCTGCTTGGTGGTTCAAGGATACTTTATGGTATGGCAGATTCCAGGTCCCTGCCAGCAAAACTGGCCTACATTCACCCAGTCAGAAGAACACCCGCGATTTCAATATTTATTATAGCAGTTATATCTATAGTGTTTGTTTTTATTGTGGACATAGAGGCTGCTGCAAAAATCTCTAATTTTATGATGTTTATAGTGTTCATAGTCATCAATGCATGTCTGATCAAACTCAGGTATACACACCCTGATTCAATAAGAAAATTTAAAGTTCCTTTATGCATCGGCAAATTTCCGATAATTCCCTTTGCAGGAATTATCATGTGCCTCTTTTTATTATCGCATCTTGATATAACTGCTTTGATATACGGAATTTCTATACTTTTTCTGCTGTTATTGCTGGTGTTCTACTTGAAAAGGAAAAAGGATATGTGACCTTCACTGTTCTTCAACCTCCATCATGATATGTGAGATCTGCTCAATAAGGTCACGTACCTGTTCCATTTCCTGTCCGTATCCAGCCCAGTTTCCTTCTCTTAAATGGTCCTGGGCAGCGTTGTAATGTTCAAGTGCCTGGTTTGCCAGTTCTCTTGCATCTCCTGGTAAGGGAACTGGTTCTCCATCAATGACTTCATCACCCAGCAGAACCTGCAATGATGTCATCAGGTCAAGGCCCATGTAAACTGTTTCTCCAGAGGATACTATTATTCTTCTAAGTTCAGGAATCTCTCCTTCATCTGCACTTATGAACACCGGTTCAATGTAAAGGATTGAGCTGTCAAGTGGAACTACCAGAAGGTTTCCTCGAATGACACTGGATCCCTGCTGTCCCCATAGTGTGAATAACTGGGATATTTCAGGGTCCTGATCTATTCTGGATTCTATCTGATTTGGTCCATATATCAATCTGTCTTTTGGGAATTCGTAGTGTATAAGCTGTCCATAATTTGGTTCATCACATCTTGCAGCTATCCATGAGATCATATTCTGACGATTTCTTGGTGTAAATGGCTGCATGAGTATATATTCAATACCTTCTCCATTTGGAAGCCTGGTCATTATGTAATAAGGTTCCATCTGGATTGTACTTCCACGGTAATATTCCCTTGGGACCTGCCATGCATCTTCCTTATTGTAGAACGTTTCAGTATCGGTCATATGATAATTTCGATAAATATCCATCTGGACACTGAAGTATTCTTTTGGATATCTTATGTGGTTCTTCAGATTTTCCGGCATATCTTCATATGGTTTGAACATATCAGGGAAAATCTGTGAATATGTATCAATCATGGGTTCATTTTCCATTACATAATAGTCTACATTTCCTTCATAGGCATCTATTACTACTTTTACGGAATTGCGAATATAATTGATATCTCCGGCTCCTGTTCTGTAGCGTTCAGAGTAAGGGAATTTATCAGAGATGGTGTATGCATCTATTATCCAGAATATTTTACCATCATGGATAACAGGGTATGGATCGCTTTCATAGGCCAGGAAGGGAGCAATTTTGGCAGCTCTCTGGTTTATCTGGTGATCATACATCACCCGGCTTTCTTCAGTTATATACTGGCTGAGAATGAAATTTATATCTCCAAAGCGCAGCATGTATGCCAACCTTTTAAACATGGAATCAAGCTGCACTCCACCAGTTCCATCATAATGGGTGAATACATTCCCCTCTGCCTGTGGATAGTCAAGCTCTGGCTGACCACTGTTTACTATCTTATAGTCCCGGGTCATTTCCCCGTAGTAGATCCTGGGGTTTGTGAGATCAAAATCTCCCTGAGGAGGTATGTCCCGAAGTACAAGCTCAGGCCTTCCATCATCCGTTTTTTCACTTACACTATTCATGACTGCTCCATATCCATGGGTGTATACAAGTCGCTCATTCACCCAGGTTCTGGCTGAAGGGTCAAGGTTTGTTATATCCATTTCTCTGACAGATATCATAAACTGCCTGTATTCTCCATTTACATAGTACCTGTCAGTATCTACATCATTGAATTCATAATATGTTCGAATCTGCTGGGTTTGCCTGTATGTATTTTGAAGTGCTCTCTGATCCCATATTTTAATGTTTGATAACACGTCTTCATTATTTTCAATTGCAGAACGGGTGATCTCTGGATTGTAATCAAAAGGCTTTACCTCAATATCTGAAAGTCCATATCCCATTCTTGTATAGTCAATATTGTGTCTTAGATATGGCTCTTCCAGCTGAAGTTCAGTAGGCTCTACCTTGATCTGCTGATAGGCTGCAGGGGCAAAGGAGGTAAGCAGGATCATGATCACAATTATACTAACACCCAGCAATGGAATTTTGATATTTTTCAGTTTGACATTAGCTATTAGTGCAGCACCTACCAAAGAACATATAACAGCTGTTACTGTCAGCAGTGGCAGTCTGATGTTTATATCTGTATATCCGGCACCTGCTACGACACCCATCTGTGAAAATAGAATCTCAAATCTGCTAAGATAAAATCCAAACCCTATTATTAAAAAAAGCAGACCCATAAGGACTGAAATATGCATAAGGACCTTTGATGGTATTCTGTTTAAAAATTCTACTATATCACTGTCCGGTGTTATATATTCTGTAGCCTCTGTGCTGTATTGAGGGTTTAGTACACTTTCCAGTTTATACAGATACAGGATCCCTGTAAATATCAGAACAAAAATTGTCATTGAAAGCAATATGTTTCTGATCATTTCCATAAATGGAAGCTGGAACAGGTAAAAAGAAACATCCCTGGAAAATATAGGGTCTTCTATACCGGCTGGCACCATATTCAGGTAGAGTAGTATAGTCTCCCACTGACTGCTTATGGATAGGCCAAATATCAGTGACAGTACTATTGCGCCAGGTACAATCAACCCGTCAATTTCAGTATGCTTTTCTTCACCATCACCAAGTATAGCTTTGACTGTTTTTTTTGCTATTCCAATATTCAGATAGATAAAGGCAAATACAATAAGAAAACCTACCAGGAATAGTAAAGCTCTCCAGCTCAGGATAGTTAAAAACACCGATAAATACCCTGTCATATCATACCAGAGATATTCGGTGTAATAACCCATTGCAGGACCAATCCCAAATATAACTGCTATCAGTGCAATAAGAATGTATATAGGTTTTGAAATCATCAGTTTACCACGCTATATTAATAATTGTTAAATCATTTGTATAGGGAATAATATTCCTTCTAGGTAGAGGGAAGCATATCCTCTAAAACCTTTCCCTTATGAATAACCATAACTGACCTATTATATATGGTTAAAATATCGAGGTATATTTATGAAATATTCTAAAGCAACACAGGGACGCATTTTTATTGTCCGTATGGATCATGGAGACGATATTATTGAACAGCTTAAAGGTCTGGCACTTGAAGAAAATATCAGGTCTGCTTTTTTCATAATACTGGGTGCAGCCGAACAATCTACACTTGTTACTGGTCCAAAGGAACCTTTGGTGCCTCCTGAGACCGTGCAGACCATGTTTAATGATGTAGGTGAAATTATTGGTGGTGGCAATATCATGATGCAAAATAATGAACCACTAATTCACCTGCACACTGCTATAGGTAACTCCAGGGATGTTAAAGTTGGATGTATGCGTGATACTTCCAGGACATTCATGACAGCTGAAATATTTATCATGGAACTGGATGATATCACTGTATCAAGAAAATATGATAATCAGAGGGGTTTTTCTCCAATAGAGTTCAATAGTTAAGACTTATTCTGGTAAAAAAATATCATTGTCGTTTGAATTCAGGTTTTTATCTAGAACCTTATCACATAATCTGTACCATTGGAATTAGTCATCTCTATGCTTGCGTGTAGCTGCTGTACCAGCATGTTGACTATTTTGAGGCCCAGTGATTTTGAAGTCTCAACATCAAACTCATCAGAAATTCCAATACCATCATCGCTTATATTTAATAGATACCCGTCATCAAGAGTTTTAAATTTAATTGAAATAGTTCCTTCACTTCTGTTCGGGAAAGCATGTTTGAAGGAATTGGTCATCAGTTCAGTCAGGATCAGGCCAAGAGGGATAGTTTTGTCAATATCAAGATATGCAGTATCAAGATCGTTGATCAGATATATTTTAGTTTTATATGTATCATGTGTTTGTACTATGAAATTTTCCAGGCTTTTAATATAATCTGACAATTCAATGTTTGCCAGTTTTTCTGAGCCGTACAATTTTTCATGAGCCAGTGACATTGATCTTATTCTGTTTTGACTATCTCTGAATGCATCTTTTATTTTATCATCGTCAAAATTACGGGATTGCATATTGAGTAAACTTGCTATTACCTGAAGATTGTTTTTGACCCTATGATGTATTTCTTTTAGCAGGAGTTCTTTTTTCTTCAACTCTTCCAGATGTTTGTGTTCTGTGATATCGATCATAAAACCCCGAAGTTTTACCGGGACTTTGTTTATCGTATCAACATTCAAAACATCACGTATCCATGCAATGCTATTGTCTTTTCTGAAAAATCTATACTCGAAACGGCGTGCAGTTCCACATTCCATACATTCACTGAAATATTTTACAGCATTTTCTTTATCTTCCGGATGTATGCGATCCATCCAGAACTGCATATCATTCCATTTTTCAGGAGGATAGCCCAGAATATCTGTAACCTGTGGAGCAACATAGGTCCACCTATCCTGCAAAAGATCATATTCCCACAATATAGCATCAGTTGACTCTGCCAGCTTCTTGTACTTTTCCTCACTGGCTTTAAGTTTTTCTTCTGCTATTTTGCGATCAGTTATGTTTTCATGATAGATAACGACAAGGTCCTGACCAATACATTTTCTGGCATGCATTATGAACCAACGTTTTTCATTCGGAGAATGGCAGGGGTATTCAAGGTCAAATTCATTACATTGACCCTTGATTATACTCATTATCCCATCGAAAGCTTTTTCAGCGAACTTATCTCCTTCAAGCATTGCTTTCTTTGTAACTTCAAGATAATTTGATCCTATATCACTATTTTTAAGGGAAGGATTATTGTTATTTTTTGCAAATTTCTCCCATTGTTTATTGTAGGAAACGACCATTCCATCAGGATCCAGAAGAACCACATTCAGGCCAAGGGTGTCTAGTACGTTTTTGTTGAAATTATTTGAGTGCATATACTTCCCCTTTGTATGTAGAATTATGTTTTTATAATCAGAGAAATATTGTTGGGTAGTATTTTTCATCATCATTATCATAATTTTAGATAATGTTGAACAGTGGTCTTCAACATTTTAGAATGTTTCGAAATTAATTTAATAAAAATTTATTTAAAATGTAGGTGAGAATACAAAATAAACGACCTGAAACCCAATCTAATTTTTTAAAAAGATCGTTTATCAATAAAACAACAATTGGTCGGTACAAATTGCAATTATAGGAGATCAGTTTTATATTTTTATTTCTTTCAACTGGTTTATGGTGGCAATCATTTCTTCCTTCTTTTCAAAATATTCGGTTTCAAAGGTCTCGACTATTGATCTCATTGGCACCGTCAGCATATAATATTTAAGTGGTCTTCCTTTATTGTTTGTTTTCTTTTCATCCCGCTCTTCGATCCATCCTCTCCTACGAAGAGTACGCATTGCAACACTGACCTCTGGCTGTCTAAGACCGGTAGCCCTTTCGATTGTTTGTGAGGTCAGTTCCCTGCAGGACACAAGGCATGCAATAGTAATTGCCTGTGTTCTTGGGACATTAAGACTCTGGAGAAGATCAATGATCTCAAAATCCTGATCAGCTAGGTTTAATGGTGTTTTATCCTCCATGTATATGACCATAATATTCAAAAGTTTATATAATTTATGTACCTGTATCGATTGTTAACAGCATTAATATTCATCTTCTATATTTCAAATAGCTCATCTATTATATTCAGTGCTAATTCTCACATTCACGGTCGCGTATTGTAGAATGTTTCTTACAAAAAAGTTAAAGCAGATATTAGCTAATAATAATTTTAAAGGATTGCAGGTACAATAGTTTATTTCTGGTTCTTATTTCATTCTTTAAATGAGACGGATCTGATGTACGAGCACATAATCGCATTTCGTCATATAGGCGCAAGAAAAAGGCATACTTTCTTTTCAATATTAGCTGTAGCACTGGCAGTAGCGGTCATAGTGGTAATGATGTCCATGTTATCCGGATTTCAGAATCAGCTTGTTCAATCCACTGTTGAACAATCTCCACATATAACTGTTAATCCTTCTGAAAATGAAGACAATTTATATCTTTACAGGCATTTCGCTGATCAGATTACTGGGATGGAGGGGGTTGCAGCAGTATCTTCTGTTATACTTGAACCCGGTGCAATGGAGTACAGGAACAACAGGGCTGGAGTGTCAATTGAAGGTATCTACCCGGAAGCAGAGCATGCAACTATGCGTTCAGGTGAGAATATAATTGAAGGTAGTTTTGATGCACTGTCCTTTGTATACCATGGTGTGGTTATTGGGAACAGGCTGGCAGAAGAGATGGAACTGTCTATAGGAGACAGGGCCAGTTTGGTGGCTCCTGATGGCAGAAGTACAACTGTGGAAGTAGTGGGTATCATACATACAGGAACTCCACGAGATGAAAATATTGTTTATGCAAGAATTGATAGAATACAGGATTTTTTTGATAAGAAGGGTGCTGTTTCACTGCTCAGGGTAAGGGTTGTGGATATTAATGAAGCTGATGATATAGCCGCTTTAATTGAAATGAACACAGACCTTGATGCTGTAAGTTGGATTGAGGAAAATCGTGAACTTTTCCAGCTACTTAATACACAGAGAACACTTATGTGGATATTCTATCTGTTGATCTATACAATAGCTGGCTTTGGAATTGCAAATACACTTGTGACGGTTGTTATGGAAAAGAAAAGGGAGATTGGGATGTTGATGACAATGGGTGCTTCAAGAAAAAGTATAACCTCTATTTTTGTAATAGAAGCAGCTATACTGGGAATAATTGGCGTTTTGATTGGCTGTACCCTTGGATATTTAGCAGCAGTATTGATTGGTCTTTATCGTATTGAACTTCCACAGGAGGTGTATTTTGGTATTGCTGAAATTCCAATGGATGTACAGCTATCCAATTTCATTATAGCTGCAGCTTTTGCAATAGTTGTCAATATGATCGCAGGGGTATTTCCAGCAAAGCAGGCTTCACAGCTTGATCCGGTTGAAGCCATTGAAGGAGAGTAAAGTGATTTTAGAAGCTACCAGCATTTTAAAGATACTGATCAAAATTTCTCATGTTATCTGCTGGAAATTGCTTCTACAGGGTCAAATGCTGCTGCTTTCTGTGCAGGGTATATTCCTGAAATAAGATTTAACAGTGATATCCCTGTAATGATCACCACTATATCTATTGCTCTTATTACCACCGGGATGGTGGTCATTCCAAAAATAGCGGTTTCTTCTGCAGGAATATCATATCCTCCAATTGCAAGGGCAGCTAAAATGCCCGCAACAGCACCAATGATAGCTCCCATAAACCCGAGTATCGTACTCTGTATGATAAAGATTTTCCTTATGCTATTCTTTGATGCTCCCATGGCCATAAGTATCCCTATTTCCCGGATCTTACCTAAAACAATCATATTCAGTGTACTTACTACCCCAAAGGACGCAATCAGTGCAATAAGGCTTAACATGATATTGTTTGATATTCTCTCAATTGCCAGTGTCTGCAGTATTTCAGGATTTGCTTCACTCCATCCTGTAGCATCATATCCCATCATGTTTATTTCCTGGGCAATTTCAAGGTCATTATGTATATTTTCAATACGAACAGATATTCCGTTAATTACATCAGGTGTTCTGTAAAAATACTGTGCTGTATGGATGGAAGTGTATACCAGATTCACGTCATCTGGTGTATTAGTTTCAAAAATACCTACTATTTTAAGTGAAGTTGGTCTTGCTTCCGGAAAGAATGCCTGGATAGAATCTCCCATTTCGACATCAAGCCTTTCTGCAAGTTCTTTACCTATAATAGCAGTGTTTGATGAACGGACAAGTTCATCAAAATCACCTTCAATAATATGTTCCCCTGTTCTGAACACTTCATGCTCTCTCTCAGGTACTATTCCTTTTATCAATACATTTCGACTTTTATCTTTATATGTTATAGAAGCTTCACCTGCAAGATAGGGAGATGTGGCTATTACCTGGTCAATTGTTTCTATATCATCAAGGACACTTCTGTAGAGGTAAATATATTCCCTGTCGTCTTCAGGTGAAATCGTAACATGGGACATTCTATCAACAGTGGTTCCAAACAGTTCCTGTGTAAAACCTGCCATAAATGCCTGTGAAACTACCAGTATCATGACTGCAAGGCCTATTGCTGCAACAGCTAAAAGTGTCTGGCGCCTTTTTGATCTAATATATCTGAGTGCAATGAATAGTTCGTAGCTCAAAACAGGACCTCATAAATATTATGCAACGAAAAAATAAAAATATTGATCACTTATAAGCAGTATGATTATTTACCTGATTTCCTCCCAGTATTCTATCATAACATCTATTATCGAAGCTTTAAATATCATTCGTCCCTTATCTTTCTTATATGTCAAATTCTTATATAAGAGAATGTTTTTGTAGAAATTTGTTCTTTTATGAATTTAACAATTAATTTATTATAAATGTTATACCAGATTGACCTGCGGTAACAATATATACGTTTGCAACACTGTATTACATTACCGGTCTTTAAATGGTGGAATGCAATGTCATATGTAGGTAAAGAAAACAAATATCAGATAGAAAAAGTATATGCACGAGAGATTTTGGACTCAAGGGGTTATCCCACAGTTGAGGTGGATGTGTATACAGGTGACGGATATGGATCGTTTTCTGGATTTGGTAGGGCAAGTGTTCCTTCCGGAGCATCAACTGGTACCAATGAGGCACTGGAACTTAGAGACGGTGATGAACGCTATGGCGGGAAAGGAGTTCTTGATGCAGTCAATAATATAAATACCCTTATTGAGGCGGACCTTGTTGGAATGGATGTGAGGGATCAGAGAGAAATTGATGAAATGATGATTGCAATGGACGGCACTGAGAGTAAAATGAACCTCGGTGCAAATGCGATACTTGGTGTATCCCTGGCAGTTGCAAGGGCAGCGGCTGACGCACTTAATATACCACTGTATCGCTATCTTGGGGGTACCAATTCTTTTACATTACCAGTTCCTACTATGAATGTTCTCAATGGAGGCAAACATGCCGGCAATGACCTTGCAATCCAGGAATTTATGATTCAGCCAAAAGGTGCAGAAAATTACGCTGAAGCACTCCGAATGGGTGTTGAAACCTACCATGAACTTGAACGGGTACTGGTTGATAAATATGGTCCATCGTCAACGAATGTGGGATATGAAGGCGGTTTTGCTCCGCCGATCAGCCTCACCATAGATGCACTGGATGCATTATTGATTGCAGTTGAAAATGCTGGATATTCCCAATCAGATGTCACGATTGGATTAGATGCTGCAGCTTCAGAATTCTATGATGGAAGACACTATCTTATCGACGGGAAAAAAATGAGTTCAGGCGAACTGGTAGATTATTATCTTGAACTGATCAACACCTATCCTATCATCCTGATAGAAGATCCTTTCCATGAAGAATCATTTGAAGATTTTGCAACACTTACCTCAGAAGCATGGGAGACTCTGATTGTGGGCGATGATCTGTTTGTAACAAATGTGGATAGGTTATCCCGTGGAATAGAGCTAGGGGCTGCAAACGCTTTACTGCTTAAGGTTAATCAGATAGGTACCCTTTCTGAGGCATTTGATGCATCTCTGCTTGCCCAGAGAAGCGGGTACAGTGTTGTGGTAAGTCATCGTTCCGCAGAGACTGAAGACTCTACAATTGCAGATCTATCTGTGGCATTGGGCGCCGATCTGATCAAGACAGGTGCTCCTGCACGCAGTGAAAGAACTGCAAAATATAATCAGCTTCTAAGGATCGAAGAGGACCTTGGAGAAGCTGCACAGTATGTGCAGCTATAATTTTTCATTTTTAATGATACAGAGTGGATTGAAAGATTTTAGCTCATCCATATTTCATTCGAGTAAAAGAGGTTTAATATATTATGCCCGGCTCTATGAAACACTATGGCAATGCTAATGGTGCTTCTTTTTATTTTGAGCATAATCATTATTTCAAAGGGTGCTGACTGGTTTATAGATTCTTCTGTATCCGTATCTGTCAAGTGTGGCATTCCTAAAGTTATTATTGGTGCTACAATAGTAAGCTTTGCTACCGTTGCACCGGAGTTCTTAGTTTCTATAATTGCAGCATTCATGGGGCACACCGAACTTGCTGTAGGGAATGCAGTTGGATCTGTTATCTGCAACATAGGGCTTGTACTGGGATTTGTAGTTGCTGTTAGAACCATACCCATTTCAGATAACCACATTCTTAAAAAATGCATTTTCATGCTGGTATCTGCACTGGCTTTAATTATCCTTACTCTAAATGGTACCCTCACAGCAATAAACGGTCTATTTTTGCTTTTGATATTTGCCGGGTTTATTTATTATAATTACAGGCTCCAGAACTCAATATGGAACATGGATAATTCACGGTCCAGAAAAGAAATGATGAGTGACATCAAAGGTGATATTCTGTATTTCATTACTGGTGCGTTAGCTGTGATTATTGGAAGCAGGTTGCTTGTGTACAGCGGTGTTGAACTTGCACATGCTATTGGGATTCCTGAATTAATTATAGGGCTTACACTTGTCTCATTTGGCACATCTGTTCCTGAATTGATCACAGCTATCAGTGCACTGATTAAAAAGCACCAGGACCTTTCAGTTGGAAACATCATTGGAGCAAATACCATGGATATTGCGCTGATACTGGGAGTTGCACCATTTGTCAGAGAAATTCCAATATTGCCACAGTCAATAAGTTATGACTTCCCGGTAATGCTGTTGATAATGATAGTTTTGATCATACCTGCATTTATCCAGAAAAAATTGAATCGATGGCTGGGTTTTGTTCTTCTGGGATTATATGCATTTTATATTGCCGGTCTCTTTATATGGTATATGTAAGGTGATTTGCAGATATATGTTTTCTCAAGAACAAATGATGCAGAGAAACTTTTATTTCACAAATTCAATCAAGGTTATTTTTTATAATCTCAAATTCTTCTTTGCTGATCTCTCCATTTTCATATCTAATCCTGGCTATTTCAACAGGTGACAGATTGTCAGAACTATCGTCTTCTAAAGATCTATTACTGTTAAATCCAATTTTTCTTAGCAACCAGAAGAAAAAAAGTATTATTCCAATAATGATCATTAACCAGAAAAAAATCCCTACCAATATGATGCCGGGGCCAAAAGCGGGAAATTCTGTCATTCCAAACATATTGTTGTGTCCATGAGTTGTGAAGCATTTAACACGATTCTATAATGTAATAGTAAGCTTTGATCTGATAAATGATTGATCCTATTATATCCCGTATCCATCTGGATAATTACTGTTACTGGACCTGAAAGGTATTTTTGTGAAATCTATTCATAAATTTCTCAGTCCAGTTCATTTTAATTTCATTTCATGGCAGACTTTGCATATCGCATTCTATGATTTGATCCCATTAAATATTTTGATGGAATCATAAAAGTAACAGTCGTTTATGTTATATCCATGAATTATTAAGTAGTAATCCTAAAAAAATATACTATGTTACACATAACCGGAATATGAGTGAGGAGAACTAAATGTCTGTAAATAATAACAGATTCTGTGACAATTGTGGATTGCACCTTAAGAAAGAAGTATTTTACAGGAATGTTCTATATTTTTGCATAAACTGTGGATATCTTATGTGCGCCAGCTGTATATGAGATTCGGGGTAATTCTCCAATTATTATTACTAATTTACATAAACTATTTTTTTATTTCTATATTATCCAATTACCTTCAGATAGTATGGTTTCGAAGTTCGTATAGATCATATTTTTCAGATGATAAATAGTCTGATAGTTTAATCTCATTCTTAGGTTAGGATTACCTTTAAATCACGATATGTCTATATAGTATTGCCAGATCTGTAAACATAATTTGTAATAGTGTAATAGATATCATGTTTAAGATCATGGTTTGCTCTCAAGTTTAGGAGATAGGATCATATCATGATGGGTATACTCGGGATAATTTCGGTAATTTTAGGTATCGTTTTTATTGTACTGTCAGTAATGATCTGGAAAAATAAGAATTATACAGTTTTTAAAAAATCGATATTGAATCTTATACTGCTAATCGTCCTTATTGCTCTTGTTTATGGTTCATTTGCTGTGGTCCTGATTACCTCTGATCATGCATCATATTATTCAACCGGTGGGCAAAATCTGGGTGACATTGAATATGATGAAATTCTTCTAAGTGCAGAGAATGCAGGTTACCTGGTTGAAGGACCCTATTTTGTAAATGTGAAGGTCCAGGATGCAACAGGATTGTATTCTCCTGAAATTTTGGAGGCTAAAGAACAATTTGGAGATGAATATCTTCTAAATTACGTGACACATTATTATACCCAAGATTCACTTATGGAAATCATGTTTTTTGATGAAGATGAGACCTCAGTAGTTTTTTTCAACTACAGTCGTCCAGATCCTTATTTTTCCCTATTTAGAGAAGAACACCTGCCAGATAACAGCTGGATTGTTGATAGATTTATGCATACCTATGAAATAGACAGTCAGATCGCTGGAAATTATTTGGAACTTCTAAAAGATAACATTCAGGATGAAAATGAGCCAAAGATAAGCATAAATATACCTGTATATCCCCAGTCAATATATAATGATCTAAGCGAAAGAAGTACTACCTCAAATATTTCTCCAACACATGGCGAGGGATTTGCAACACAATCCTTTTACTTAAATAATGAAATGATAGGCAAAATGAACTTTATAGTTCCCAATCACGAGATTAATTACAGGGTAGATGGTGCCAGATACACTGTTAAGCTGGATAAACTGGGTGGTATGGACCTGAGTATAAGAGCTGGTACCGGAGAAAGAATTCCGGAAGAAGAATATCGTGAAGTTTTCAGAGAAATGCTCACTAACATGGGTCTACCTCCTGAGTCATTAGATGAGTTTGAATTTAATTATTCTCCTTCAATGTGGTAAAAAAATATCTCTACAATGTCTTTTGTATAATAAATGTATAGAATCTTTGCGCTAAGCCTGCAGTAATAAGGGGATAAATGATCAAAAGTAATATCTATGGTCGATAATTATATATATGAGTGTTTCAGTGATTTGTTGTGTATATGCATCATATAAAAGGTACAGGTTTGGAAGAATAATGGCAGAAATGTTACAGGCACAGAAAACAGTAGAAATGGATGAAAGTATAAACATAAAAATGGAAGTTCTTACAGAAGAAGATGTAATTAATTTAAAAGAAAGGGAAGAAGAAGGCTTCTATTCTTGCGGTGGCCAGGCATTTATACGTTTGAGGTGAATTGTAGTCCTGTCAGGCCATGATAAATCTACATTAATTTTTTTATTTTGATATCAGTACTGGAATATTTGAATTCTTTATTATCTTTTCTGCTGTACTTCCAATAAGTACCTTTAATACCTTGCTTTTACCCATTGTACCTATAACAATCAGGTCTACATTTTTTTTATCTGCGAATGCAAGTATTTCTTTGCATGGATCTCCTTCCAGTAGAACAGTTTCTACATTCAGATTCTTGTCATGGGCCATTTTTCTTACATTCAATGTTGCCTCTTTTCCTACTTCTTTCAGGACATCGTATGGTGGAACCCACTCCCTTCCTTCAGAAATGGTGGCAAGCCTGGATGTGTGGATCACATAGACAGCATAGACTTTTGCTCCAGTTGAGCTGGCAATTTTGATTCCGTTGATTGCTGCCTGCTGTGAACAGGTGGACCCATCAGTTGCGATTAATATTTTTTTAAATACCATAAAAAAACCCCCTTTTGAAATTAAAGATAAATAATTATGTTTTATCTTCTTTGCTTGTTTCATTTAAGATCTTGTTCACGATCTCATTTATACGACTTGCCTTATCGATTTTTACAGTTATATCTGCATATTTTTGATAAAGTTTATATCTCTGTTCAAATATTTCATTTATTGTATATTTTTTCAACCCAATTACCCCCCTTCCTGAAGGATTTCGCATTCTCTCTTCGATAATTTTGAATGGTGAATCCAGAAATACGATTGTTGTTTTTTCCTTAAGATATTTCATGGCTTTTTCTGAATACACAACACTTCCTCCTGGTGAAATTACACAATCGTTATCAATATTTAGGGATATTACCGCCTTTTCCTCAATCTCAATGAGTGCATTGTCTCCATATCTGTCAATCAGTTCCTGCAATTTCATCCCCTTATCTGCTATAATGAGACGATCGACATCGATGAATTGACACCCTATTCTTCTGGCAAGTGCTTTACCAATAGTACTTTTACCCACTCCGGCCATTCCAATGAGTGAAATTCGCATATCTGTTATTTGGTGCTCAAACAACATTAGCTTTATTGCTGTAGATAGAAAATTAAATGTCATCTGGAAAATAGAGTAAGGTTTTCACTGAAATTTTTATATACAGCTCAGGTCAATAAACCAGAGGATCAGATAACTACAACAAACCAGTTTAATCAACAATTATATTATGATTGATAATGCTTATCTATATCTGCTAGATGAATCTGAAGATTATATAATGAAATTTAATATGAGGAAACTTCATGAGCTATCAACAAAAGATGGAAGAAAAAAAAGAATTTTTAAAAAATGCAAGATGTTGCGACTGCTTTTTTGTTGAAAGAAGAAGAAACCGTGCATATTGTACAAGATATCCAGAGCCGATAGAAAGATACTATGTTGGTAGAAAATCAATTGAACTGGTTCCTTTAAAGGATAAAGATAAAGTATTTTGGTGCGGTGAATTTATTCCAAAGTAAAGGGATGTATTCAGATATTTGACAAAGCTGTGCCAGATCATTTTAAAAGGTAGTTTTGCATAACCATTATTACCGTGGAAACCTATATTTTAAATACCAGTTGTTGTTGGCGTGAACTACACCTAATACAAAACACTCAGATGGTTCCCGCTTCATTCCCTGAACCAATGTTCACAGGTCCACAGGCTTTTCCCCTCGTTTCGAAGGTGTCAAATTCCAATTAGATTTTGTTTATCAAGTACAAATTTTTGATGATGATAGCTGCATCTTTGGTGGTTGATGCTTTCATGGCGTTTTGCTAATGATAATTTTGCCTTTTCTCACTGTTCTTTGAACCCTAATTAAAATGAGGTACAGAAGAGTTCACAGCAAAATAGTGACACAACCGTGATGAATGAAGTTTAGAGAATTCCCTGATGGACTATGGAATTATAATTTTTAGAGAAAAGTATAAGTGTACAAAAATAGATTATTGAATAGGGTTTATGGGGGTAGATATAGATGACAATACCTGAGTCGATTATGCTTGCAGATGTTTCGCTTATTTTACAGATCCTGGCCTTGATAATTTTAGTATATTCCATCCTAAAATTTAAAAGAAGCAATAGGAAAAAAGAAGATATTGACACTCATGGAAAAATTGCATCCATAGCTTTTGCTCTGGTTCTGATTACAGTTGTATACATGGCATATTCTGCATATAATCTTTTCCAGCTATGGATTTCAGTAGGAGTTTCTTTGACAACTCCAATCGTGATGCTTGTATCTCTGCATGGTCTTCTTGGTGTTATTACTCTAATCTTTGCAGCTCTGTTTGTGGCTAACAGATGGAAATGGAAAAAAGTAGGATACATGCGATCTATAGCAGCTACCTGGACAATTACGTTTTTGGGTGGAATAATAATCTATAGCTATATGTACCTGTGATTTTCAGATACATGAGTGGTTACTGTTTTTAGGACGCCGGGGTTGGGATTCGAACCCAAGCACCCCAGAAGGGGAAACAGGTCTCGAGCCTGCCGCGTATAGACTCCGAAGCATTTGTTTGTGTGCCGTTGGATTAGTCCGCTCTGCCACCCCGGCATTGCCGATATGAGAGTTCCTCTGGATTTATATAGTTATCGAAAAGATTCAGTAATCAAACAGTCTGGACTGATTGCTGCTTTCTGTATTCTGTGCCTTTACTTGTTTTTCTTTTTCCGGCAGTTCTATCCATCCATATTTTCCTCCACCACCGGCGTGTATGATCAGTTTTCCATCTCTGAAAGCTGAAATAGCGTTTACAATCTTTTCATCAACAACTTTAAGCCTTTCAATGTCTGTGTCCAGCAAGACCGCAACTTCACTACCAAAATCAGTAATTAGTTTATTCCATGCCTGTTGAACTCCCTTTGTATGGATACTTGAATGACCCAATGCCATCATTATAATTTCAGAGAGAGGAATAAGATGTATATAATCCGGACGATGGCTGGGGTGCATAGGAGCATCAAAATCGGCAAGTTCATTTATTCGGTCATATACTCCTTTTTTTATCTGTCCCCTGTCTTCAGGACATCTCCAGTTATTTTCTTTTGCAGATTCCAATGTAAAATGCTGGAAGCAACGGGTACAGGCAGTTTGATTATATTTACCTTCCTCAGGATAGAATCCTACATTTAATGTTGGACCGTACTTGTTTTTCCTGAGGATTGCAGATTTTATTCCATCAAAACTTATTTCAGGTACACTGAACTGTGTAAACTCTCTGGCAAGTTTATTTGGCCATGGCGAATGGGCATCAGAGTTTGTCAGGAAGGTCAGCTCGTGAAGTTCCTTTATCCTATCTGCATAATCTGTATCAGCACTTAGGCCAAGCTCAAGGAATGATATATAGCCTGTCATATCTTTATAGCAGTTCTGAAGAGAATCATGTGCTGCATAGATGGCAGTCCATGGTGTGAATGCATGTGAGGGACCGATCAGCGCTTCTACATCTTTTCCGATTTCAGCTATTTCGCATCCATCCATCTTAACAGAAGGACGCCCGTCTGAGGTTAAATTTCCCTGCTTTCCAATTCGTTCTGCAAGCTCTTCAGCCTTGGAAATAGAAGGAAGTATTAGGAGGTGATGTACCCTATTTATGTCTTCTACTTCAGTTGTGAGAACAAAATGGGTATTTTCGATTTTTATGGTTGAATCATCAGTGGATGCGTTTTTGATCTCTTCAAGCCACATTGGATGGAGGCAGTCACCGGTTCCTACCACATCGATTCCTTTTTTTGATGCTTCAGTTCCAATAGTATTCAGGTCCATACTTTTTGAAGTTGCCATAGAATACTTTGAATGGATATGAAGATCTGCATTTATTATCATATGACCTTATCCGATATATCTGAGGTCTTCTTCCTGTATCATTTTTTGCTGCTCTTTTTCCATTAATTTGGCAACAATCTTCTCCATTTCTTTAGCTCTTTCTTCAAGAGGTCCGGCATCCACTTCAAAGTCAAATATATTGCAAAGAACCTTTAACAGTGACTGTGAACTTTTCGGGTCTACAATGTATCCCGATGTCATGCCCATAAGGCAGGCAGCTTCTATATTCCTGAATTTACTAAGACCAAGAATCAGACCGGAAGCACCTACAATTCCGCCACCAGGTTCCCCTTTTTTGAAGGTGACTCCAGCATCTTTCAATTCTTCGATCATAGAAGGATTGTTCACAGCGCATATTACTTCATCTTTATGCGTTAACTGGCCTGTAGGAAAGCCTCCAAGAGTGTATATTCTTTCAACTCCAAATTCTTCAGCTATGTCCAGATATACATCACACAATTCATAATGTCCTTCTGTTGTGGTACTCTGATGGTCGCCTACCAGTATGAGGATATCTCTCTGATCTGATCGGCAGACATGTATCTCATTGTTTACAAGTCGAATTGTGTTATCATCATCGACAATGACCTGGGGAGGGAAATGAGGAGAATAAAGTTCTATCAGTTTTTCGGAGTCTATTTCTTCAATTAGGTGTTCTGCAACAAGCTTGCCTACATGACCAACTCCTGGAAGGCCAACTATTAATACCGGATTATTAAGTTCAATGTCCTCCACCAGTTTGACAACTTTTGTCTCATTCATAAATACTTTCTCTCCTGTATCTTACCCTTTCTTCGATATTTACCATATGGATCAAGTGGTGAAAATTTAGCCGGGCCTGGTATGACTGTTTTTTTGCCGCAAACCGGGCATTGGCTGTTCAGGGTATATCTACTGCATTCCCTGCACCTGAGAATTTTATGACCCACAGTTCATCACGCTTTTGCTGCTGTGTCGATGTGCCGGTGGAATACACCCTTACCACCAGCATTATTTATACTATCAATTGCAATCTGTGATGCTTTTTTGAGCACAGATTCCGCAGTTTTATAATCCGGAGCAATTACTTTTATTCGGTATCTCGGAGCTCCGATATAACTGATATCGATTTTAACATCTTCCTGCTTGATCTGAGCTGCGGCACTTAATGATTCTTTTATACTGTCAATTCCGCTGGGATGAGATGTTGTGAGATCCACATATCCAGTAATGTTTACAAAGGGGAGCTTGATATTCTCCTGGGCAATTTTTATAATACTATCTTTCAGCTTTTTGTTTATATCGATCTCTCTGAATGCCTCAGGTCCATTGATCGCAGCCTCCTCAAAGGCAGAATATGCACTTCCGAAATAATCATAAAACTGGTTTAGGAGGGAATCAATAGCTGCTTTGTCTGTATTTGTTTCCTCAGCAGCAAACTGCAGCCACTTGGCAGCTTTTTGCTCGTTTTTCCATTCCTGGATCTTCTCGCGCCTTTGATGCTCGTTTACATCCTTAAGAGAGAGATCTATGTGTCGTCTTGTGGGATCTACATTGAGAACCTTACATACAATCTTTTGACCTTCTCTGACATGATCCCTTACATACTTGACCCAACCGGCCTTGATCTCAGATATGTGTATAAATCCTTCTTTCTGGTCATATTCCTCTAATGTGGTATATGCACCAAAATCTGTCACATTTTTTACAGTGCATACTACCAGTTCACCGCTTTCTGGCCATCTGTTTTGATCCATTAATAATCACTTCATTGCTTATTCCAGAACTTCCAGTATATGAGTTGTGATTGTGGATTTTCCACCTGTTGGCTCTGCAAGGGTTCTTCCACATACAAGACAGGTTATTTTGCTGCTTGCACTGCCAAAGATAACCTGTTCATTTTCACAATCGTTGCATTTTACTCGCAGGAATCTACTTTTTGGGGCATCCATTTTATATTTCACTCCTTGAATTCAAACTTCTTTGCTCTAAAACAGGGTCTCTGATGAGATTTATTGCACTCTGAACAGCGATATTTCAGTGCAATTCTCTTGGTTGGCTTTTCTCCTGCAGGAACCTTTGAGAATTTACCACTGTTTCCGATTCCCTGCTGTCTTTTCTTTTGTCTTGTAATCCGGGTCAGAGTGGATGCTCTACCTTTTTTGACCCTTTCTGCAATATGTTCTGTGTGTTTTTTACAGAATGGACAATGTGTTCTAAATCTTTTTGGAATTTTCATGACCTACACCTGTACATTATTGGGTTAGCTTTTCTTTCTGTTATCAGGAATTAACTTTGCAGCACCCCTTTTAACAAGGGCTTTTGCATTCAATGATGGCAGACTTGCAATATCTTCTGCTTTTAGTTGATAAGTACGATTGTCAACTGCCAGAAATTTTGGTATATCCTTCAGTATTCGGACAACATCGTATTCTTTGTTTATATTACTTTTGCTTATATCCTTTTCAGTATCACTGGTTATTGGCGTCTTATCTTCAATCGGGTGGACAGGTTCAGATTTTCCGGATCTCTCATTCTGTTCATCATTAATGGATACTGCTTCAGTTGTGTCTTTTTTACTGCAATCTTCTGGGTCTACGAACTCGAAAGAATCAGGATTCAGGATTGGTTCCAGAAGTTCGTTTCTTGTACTGTTTATAGCTTTGAGGGTTTCATTATATACATGCTGTTCCAGGGGGAGCAGCTTATCAAGGTCCTGTTTTGATGAAGAGTTTGAAAACGCATGTGATGTTGCACGTGTAGTAATTTTACGCATACGTCTTATGAATATGTATTCAATATCCGTGATTGCACTCTGAAGTTCGTCTTCCAGCATCTTTGATTCGACTGACCTGGGGTTGTTTATTTTTCTTATTTCTTCTTCCAGTTCTCTGACATATTCGGCAGCTTTTGAGTAGAAATCAGATGGGATTGCTTTCAGGGTTGAGTTGCGTTCTTCACGAAATATTTTCCTTAGTTCATCAAGATCCATATTCTGCCACTCCTCTGCAGATCAGATGTATTGCAGCATATTCCGGGAGATTATATATTCCTTCCTCCACACAGAACTCTTTTCCTTTCATGTTTAATGAATACGGTCTCTTTACATTTATTTCTACACTTTCATTTCCAAAGACCACGGCATCAGTAAGCGGGTCAAATGTATCCAGCTCAGATGAAGAAAGAACTGTTACTTTCATGCCTGAACCTCCATGCAAAGATCCTGGAAGACGTATGAGTCTTTTTATATCTGAGGTTACCGGTTCGTCGACGTTTGCAATCATTTCATTTATGCCGGCATATGCAATTTGTTTAATGAATCCGACAGGCATTTTAGAAAGATTTCCGATCTTTCCGTTTCTTAGAAGGTCTATTTCATCTTCGTTGTTAATGATATCTATAAGTGTTTTTGCTCTTTTCTTGCCAATACCATTGTAGGAACTCAACAGATCAACTGCATTATCTTTTTTTATAATTCTCTGTAGATATGAAATGATAAAATTATTTATTCTTTTTTCCCATCCTCCACTGTTTTCACCGGGAAAAGATGATATTTTTGCATTTTCCTGACCTGCATCACCTGAAACCTGTTTTTTACTGAACATACTGTCAATACTCAGTCCAGTTGAACTTATATAATCAACAATTTCGCGCCTCTGGCTACTGTCAAGGTCATGTACGCATGGATCATTTATGTGCAGATGATATCCACGCCCCCCTGAGAACACAATTTGAATATCATCCTCTGAAAACCCGAAGTCATCCTCTAAAAAATCGTATAATTTGAATGTTTCCGTTTTAACATGCTCCAGCATCTCAGAATATGAAGTTGGTGCACCAGGTAGATGATCTGCATCAAGGTCAAATATTAAGTCTGCTCCCAGCCAGTCCTTTTCTTTCATTGTGGATGCAGCAGGGTATCTGTAATAAGCTACAGAGTAATAGCAATGGGATGGGACCATACCCTCCAGGTACTCATTTACCTCTCCTGCTGAACCAAACGATTTGTGCCTTCGCATCACTATCTGCGGCATTTCATCAAAAAGTATGAATCCCCATTCCCTGGATGGATAATCCACTGGAGGATTCACAGAGTTATTTTTATAATAATTTTGAAACCTTTCCTTAAGGTATTGTTTTGTTATGAGATTCATTCTCATTCATTCCTGAGTGATAAACAAATTGATTCGTTTATGTATCCAGTGATTGTATCTGATTCTATTTTACTATATTCATGGACCCAATTGCAGAGTCTATACGTAACTTGAAGATTCAGATGTCTGTACAATTATGCATATGTGAATCATGGATAAATCTAATATAGTCCACTAAAACATTATACGCAGTATATGAAAGATGAAATGTCAAGTGCTGATGTGTCTGCTCTGGTGTATGAGCTTGTGCATGGCCCCTATAATCTTATCGATGCAAAGATAGGAAAGATATATCAACCTTTTTCTGATGAGATCCGAATTAATCTTTTTATCCATGGAAAGGGACGAGATAATCTGATTCTGGAAGCTGGAAAAAGGGCCCACATAAGCAAAAACCTGCCTCCCAATCCAAAACTACCTCCCTCGTTTCCAATGCTTCTAAGGAAACATCTCTCAGGGGGCAGGATTCTGGATATCAGCCAGTATGATTTTGACCGGATTATTGAGATCAGGATTGTGCGAGGTGGTGTTGAAACCGTGCTTGTAGCTGAATTATTTGCACGGGGAAATATTGTTCTTCTGGATAGCGAAAGAAAAATAATTCTCCCAATGAAGCCTGTAACATTCCGGGGACGAAAAATCCGTAGTGGTGAAACATATGAATATCCGGAATCCAAGGTAAATCCTCTGGAAATAACAGAAGAGAAAATGAAGGACCTACTTTATACTTCAACCAGTGATCTTGTACGCACAATTGCAACAAAAATGAATCTTGGTGGAAATCTCTCAGAAGAGATATGTTTGGTTTCGGGAATTGATAAGAACAGGTCTGCAAAAGAGATTGATGATCAGGAAATATCAATTCTCTGTGAATCTGTAAACGATGTATTGTCACCTCTTGTATCTGGTGATCTGAAGCCAAATATAGTGAAGAAGAAAAATGATGATCTTGAACCTATAAATGTAAATCCTTTTGACCTGAAGATATTTGAAAAATATGAAAAGGAATATTATGAATCCTTCAATGAAGCTCTGGATGAATATTTCGGAAAGGCTTCCCTTGAAAAGGTGGATGAAAAGGTAGAAACTGTAAAAAAAGATAAAGCAGGTGTATTTGAAAGACGTCTACAGCAGCAGAAGACCGCAATCAGCAAATTTGAAAAGCAGGCTGAAAAATATGTCCAGGCTGCAGAAAAGATATACTCCTATTATCAGGATATTGAACATATAACAGACGCTCTCAATAATGCAAGGAGCAAAGGTTATTCCTGGAGTGAAATAAAATCTATCATAAAAAGCTCAAAAGACAGTACACAAGCCGCAAAATCAATTATTAATATTGATCCTGGAAAAGGAATTATTGTGCTTGATCTTGATGGAACAAATGTTGAAATCAACATCAATAAATCAATTCCGCAGAATGCTGAAATGTATTATGAAAAGGCAAAAAAAGTTACACGAAAAAGAGATGGTGCTCTGAAAGCTCTTGAAGAAACAAAAGCTTCCATGCAGAAAAAGGAAAAGAAAGAACCCAGTAAAAGAAAGATCATAAGAAAACCTTCATGGTATGAAAGGTTCAGATGGTTTATCTCCTCAGATGGTTTTCTTGTAGTAGGTGGAAGAGACGCTGATACCAATGAAGAAATTGTGAAGAAATATATGGAAAAAAGAGATCTGTTTTTCCACACCCAGGCACCGGGTGCACCAGTAACAATTATAAAAACTGAAGGAAAAGAAGTACCCTCCACCACAATTGAAGAGGCATCCCGGTTTGTAGTTTCCTATTCCAGTCTCTGGAAGCTGGGTCATTTTGCAGGAGATTGCTATATGGTAAAACCGGAACAGGTTTCAAAGACACCCGAATCCGGTGAATACCTGAAAAAAGGGTCCTTTGTAATACGCGGAGAACGGAATTACTTCAAAAATGTGCCTATGAGAGTTGCAGTTGGGATTGAAAAAGATACTCCAAGAGTAATAGGTGGTCCGGTATCAGCCATTACGAAATGGGGCGAGCATATTATTGAGCTGATTCCAGGTAAGTTCAACCAGAACGATATTGCAAAGAAGATATATCGTATATTAGTGGATAGTGTAGAAGATGTATCTCTTGTAAGGCAGATCGCTTCTCCGGACAAGATTGCCCGGATGCTTCCACCCGGTGGCTCTGATATTGTATGATCGGAGGTAGCTATTGATGAGGATTGTAAAAAGAAATCTCAAAGGAAACGAAGGTGAAATTTCACTTATAATGGAGTCGCTGGATGATTTATGGCACCTGAAATATATTATAGAGAGAGGCGACCTTATATTTGCTGTAACCAAAAGAAAAGCAGAAAGTGCAACCGACAAGATCAGGCCTGAAAAAACAGAAAAAAAAACGGTTCGTCTTGGCGTTAGAGTAGAGAATATTGAATTTCACAAATTCTCAAATCGGTTAAGGGTCACTGGGGTTATAGAAAGTGGAATGGATTCGGGATCCTACCATACTCTCAATATTGAAGAAGATTCCCATGTGTCTATTGTTAAAAAATGGAAGAATGACCAGCTTGAGAGGATCCAGGAAGCAGAGGCTGCATCCAGGAGACCGAAAGTAATTATAGTCTGCATTGAAGAAGGAGATGCTGATATCGGCCTAGTTCGCCATTATGGTGTTGAAACCTATTCACATATTACACAGTCTTCTGGAAAAGGGGAGGGAACACTAAGAGAACTTTTCTTTGACAATATTCTGGATCAGCTTATGACCGCAGCTTCTGGATCGGAATCAATTGTGATTGCAGGCCCGGGCTTTACTAAAGATGATTTTGTCAAATATGTTAATAATAAAGAACCATCTATTGTAGAAAGGGTTGTCATGGAAGATACATCTTCGATCGGAGTTTCAGGATTTCAGGAAGTCCTTAAAAGAGGTGCTGTTGACCGGATTATGGAAGAATCCAGAATTGCAAGGGAATCCATGTTAATAGATGAACTATTAAAGGAGATCGCAACTGATGGTAAAGCAGAGTATGGTTTTGAACAGGTTACAAATGCTCTCAATTATGGAGCTATTGAAACACTTCTGATAGCAGACGAAATGCTTAGACAGGAGCGTGAAAAGGATAATATTGATTCTTTTTTGCTTTCAGTAGAACAGGCTCAGGGAAGAGTAGTAGTATTCAGTACAGAATTTGAACCGGGTCAGAAATTAATGGCTCTTGGAGGAATTGCTGCACTGCTTAGATTTAAAATATGATCATTCACTCAAACCTCTTCAATATTGAGGGATTTAAGTTCCCGGCTTACCATAGTAAAGGTCAAAGCAAAAGCAAGTAAATCTGATATCGGAAATGCTATCCATACGCCATTGAGTTCAAAAAAGCGGGGCAATATGATAACCAACGGTATCAGAAAGAAGACCTGTCTGCTCATGGAAAGTATAAATGAAGGCCTGGCTTTTCCGATGGATTGATAAAGTGCAGAACCTATAATCTGAAATCCTACAAATGGCAGTGCAAGTACTGATATCCTGATTGCACTAATTCCCTCTTCTATGAGTATCTTATCAGATGTGAAAATGTTCATCAGTTGCTCCGGAAACAGAAACAATAGCAGAAATCCTGCAAAAGATATTCCGGAAGCTACAGATGCTGACAGCTTAACTGATTGTATTACTCTGTCATAGTTCTTTGCACCATAATTGAATCCTATGATTGGCTGCAATCCATGAACGATTCCCAGTACTGGCATTATTGTAAACATCAGTAACCTACTCATAATTCCAAAAACCGCAACTGATACATCGCCGCCATATATGACAAGAACGTTATTTAGAACTATAACAACTATACTGCTGGATCCCTGTCTTACAAATGGAGATATTCCAATTGCAGAGATCTCATTGACTATTCCGAGGTCGGGCTTGAGGTTCTTTAACCTGAACTTGATTATACTCTTTCCGCCAACATAATAGTTTATGAGGTACATTGCACATATTATTTGAGAAATAACAGTTGCATATGCTGCTCCTCTAATACCCATGCCAAATCCGAATATGAACAGAGGATCAAGAAGTATGTTTAATCCTGCAGAAATTATCATTGAGTACATGGCAATATTTGCATTTCCTTCAGCTCTCACAATGCTGTTTACTGCCAGGGCAAATGAAAAGAAGAACGTACCATAGAGGATTATCTGTAGATAGTCGTAGGAATATGGAAGTATTGCATCCGTAGCACCAAAGGCCTGAAGTATTGGGCTAAGATAAATGGTTCCAAAAACAATTATTCCAATTGATGAAATGAATACAAGTAAGATCACATTGCCAAACGTTCTTTCTGCTCTGTCAACATCATTTTTTCCAATTGAACGGGATATTATTGAAGCGCCTCCAATTCCAATTGCAAGAGCTGTTGCCATTATTATCATCTGCACAGGAAATGCAACCGCAAGCCCCCCAATTGCATACACACCATTTTCACCCAGTGCCCTTCCAACAAAAATAGTGTCTGTAATATTATAAGTTGCCTGAATCATCATTCCGATTATTGCAGGTACAGATAATCTTAACAAAAGATTGGATATGTTTTCTTTTTCAAGATTTTTTTTATTATCTGTCAAGCAAAAATCCTCTGATTTTTAATTCTAAGCCCCTGGCTAAAAAATGGAATCCGAATATTAATCCCGGATACTATGCTGAATTGGTGAAAATAATTCACAGGCACTTCATAAATACATTTCGTATATGATGCCCAATCTTATATTCCAGATATATCTAAAAAAAATGAATACTTGTTAAGTATAGTCATGATCAGGACCGGTTTACTTCAATGGCCCTTTCTGATGTCTCAATAGAAAATTTCTTTTTACCATCCATATAAACACGGATCACTCCTCCTGACTCTGAGATAGTAACAGCTATTGCAACAGTGTCTCTTGTAATCGTGGCTGCCGATACGTGTCTTCCACCAAGACCTTTATCGATAGCGATTTCTCTTGCGTCGATGTCAAGATACCTTCCTGCAGAATGTATTATTCCATCTTCTGAGACCACAAAAACACCGTCAAGCTGAGAGAATTCTTTTATTGATTCCCAGTTGTCCCGGTTGAGTATATTTCTTCTGTCTTCTGGGTGTCCATAATATGGATTTATTATTATCTGATGTGATCGCATCATTACTTCTTCCACGTCTCCTATAATAAATGCAGTACCAACTTTTTTTCCTTCTCTTCCAAAAGTAGAAATTTCCAGAGCTATAGAAAGCACGGCCTTCAGGACATCAGTTGAAGCTCTCTCTTCACACTCTCGCATCACTTTGACCATTGGATTCTCTTTAATATTGTGAATAATTATAGATGTGGAATCAAAAGTTTCAATTACTCCAATTACTATACCATCTCTTATCTGATCCATGAAATGTTCGATAGCTGCTACTTTTTCCAGATGTTCGATTTTTCCAGAACATTCCTGTACTAACTGAGAGCTAAGGTCTGTATCCCCTTTTGTTTTTTCCACACTTGATGAGATCAAATACTTGATAAAATCCTTAGGTTTTTTTGAAATCGAGTATATGGGGATGGAGGTCTCGTTTCCTTCAATTGGGATATCTCCAAACACAATTATTGCACAGGCATTCAGTTCTCTGGCTAAGTTTACTGCATTTTTTATAATTATGTTTGTGTTTTTCATCAAATCCCCTTGATATACCATTTTGGTTCTATTTTTCTGTGTAATTAAAGTATGTTAGTTATAGATAAAAAGAGTTAGGTTATTATTCAAAAACAACGTTAATGATTTAAGTGAATATAGCATAGTTTCTATGGGTGGTATGTTTGGTCAGAGTTTTTATTTCAGTGGATATTCCACAGAACATGGCAGATAAAATTTCTCAGGTACAGTCTTATTTCTCTGATTTTAATTTCAAATTTGTGGATCCTTTGCAGGTTCACCTAACTCTTAAATTTCTGGGTGACGTCGATGATAAACTTATACCCGATATTGCAGAGGCTCTTGATAATATCAATTATGAACCCTTTGAAGCCCGAATTACCGGTCTTGGAGTATTTCCAAAACCCTCCTATGCAAAGGTTATCTGGATTGGGGCAGAAGGTGGTTTTGAAGGACTACATCGGGAAGTTGAGTCATGTTTGAAGGATTTAAATTTCAAGAGAGACAAAAAAGAATTTACTGCTCATCTGACTATTGCAAGGGTTAAATTCATGCCAAAATCAAAAAAAGAAAATTTTTTGAAGCTGTTCAATGAACTAAAAGATGTAGATATAGGGACAATGAGTGTTAACAGCGTTTACCTTAAGAAAAGTACATTAACTCCAGATGGACCGGTGTATGAAACACTTCATGAAGTCCATCTGGGAGATATGTAATGTAAAATATCAGGAGGCTTCATAGTTACTAAAGCCACTTGATCGGACTATTTGTTTATCATCTGTAATAATAAGACATTCTGTTTTTTCAAGCTGCTCTATCATTTTCAGGCCATCTTCTTTGCCCATTACAAACACTGCAATGGCAAGTGAATCAGCACTGATTGCATCTTCTGCAATTACAGTTGCACTTATCAGTTCTTCTGATGGATATCCTGTTCTGGGGTCTGCAATATGTGATACTCTTGCATCATCACTGAAGTATCTCTCATAGTTCCCACTGGTTGCAACTGACATGTCATGTATATTGATTATTGTAATGAACTCCTGCTCCCTGTCAGGATTCTGAAGTCCTACTTTCCATGGAGACTGTCTACTGTTTAGGCCAATATATTTCCCGTCTCCACCTGCGTTGACAAATGCATTCTCTATTCCATCATTTTTCAATGATTCAATTGCCATGTCGACTGCATAGCCCTTTGCAATTCCTCCCAGAACAATGCTCATAGCAGGATTTATCTTTATAGAATTACCCTCTATTTCTATACTGGAATAATCAACCAGTTCTAAGGTGTTGTTGATTTCTTCTGGTGTGGGTGGTTCAAATGTACCTCCTGGTTTGAACTTGCTCTCCCACAGATCAAGTACTGGCTTGATAGTTATATCAAATGCGCCATCGCTTAACTCGGAATAGTGTATGGAAGTTTCAATAACATACACTAGCTCAGGGTCTGCGTCATGGATGACACCTTCCTGATTTAACCTGCTCACTTCACTATTATTTTTGAAGTGGCTCATTGTGGTTTCTATATTTTCTATTTTATCGAATGCACGCTCAATAGATTCGTATGCATATGTTTCATCAGTATGGATCACAGTTATTGTAATCGGTGTATTCATCAGGTTTCTAGTTACTTTGAATTCCTGCTCTTCCTGTATATCTTCTGTACCAGAATATACAATAATTGATGCAGCAATTGCTAACAGCATAAAAAAGCCCAATATTATAACTGGTTTATTTTTCATCACCGAGGATAGGAAAACATCTGGTTTAAATTTAATTCGAAACCTATAAGTACCGGCAACATAATTGAATGCGATAATAGCTGAGAACTGGGTATTTATTATGACTGACGAGAAGATTGCAGGCGAAACTCCGAAGAAGGCAGGTAAGGATAAATATCTCATGGTTGCAATCCACCATATCATTGAAGGATATGGCTGGACTGCTGTAGAAAACCATTTTGCTGAGAATTATTTTAATTTTATTTATAGAAAACCTGGTTCATCACTGGAAAAAATTGAGATTAAAGCATATTATGTAGGAAATCATCTGGATATGAGTTTTATTGGATATACCGGCAAAAAAAGTCTGATGTCCAAGATATTTGATTTTAATGTTCTTGAAACAACCAAGAGATTTGATCTTAACAAATATGTATCTGATGACATGAAAGTACTAAATGAAGATCGACTGAGGAATGTTATCAGCGTAGTTATCAAAGAACTTGAAAACGCTTCAAAGAAAGAAGATAATTGAGGATTATTATGAGTAAGCTGGACATTATTTTGGTGGCAGTTACCGTTTGCGTGTTTGCTATTGCAGGTGTAAATGCCTATATGGGCTATGCAGGTTTTGATTCACATTCCCAGCATTATATGACAGATGGTGAATGGTCAGAACGAACATGTGGCGGATGCCATATGAATGTGTATAGTGATGCTCAGCAGTCATATCATGTCCAGACAGATATTGAAAAATGGTCCCCACTTACAAACATCAATATTGAAGCCGATGGAATGAATCGTTGGGCCGAAGAAGTAGGAATATACCACCCTGGAGGCGGTCCTCTTGAAGAATATGGTGTTGATATAGATTGTTTAATCTGCCACGATCAGACCGATAGATATGATTTTGATAAAAGGGTTGAAGCCATGCAGAGAGGAGAATTCCAAAAAGCAAACTTCAGGGCATTTGAGGATGCAAGTCTGGAACTGCAACAGTCACCCTATTATATTGCAAACTATATGCTTGATGTTTTAACTCCTCTTCCTGTTGTAATAGCCATACATGATCCTATATATGGCGGACCATCAAACCAGGCCTGTGCACAATCCTGTCATCTTCAGGAAGTTGAAACAACTGCTGTTACATGGGCTGAAGATATACACTCAGAATATGACGTTCATGCAAATCTAAAATGTATAGATTGTCATGTTACAACGGATCATCAGATTGGAAGCAGCACACTAACCACCACACCACCGGAACATGGGGAACTGACAAATGTAATGCCGTCATGTGAAGCCAGTGGATGTCATGAAGGTATATCTCATGGACCGATTGCTGATGCACATCTTGATTTCATGACCTGTCAGACATGTCATATTCCAAAACTTGCGGGAGCAGATCGGATGGAACGTGCATCTCCCCTTGATAAGTTCAGCTGGAAGGACGGATATCGATCTGATGAAATAAGAAGTGAAGATTTCACTCCACTGATTGGTTGGTACGGTCATTCCAGTAATGGGCTTCCAGCATCTGCAGATATGGATGATCCAGATGTGAAAATGACACCATTTAATGTCATCACCGGAAGCTGGTGGGATGCAGGCATAGATGAAGATGTGGTGCAGAACCCTAACACAAGTACATCTATAGGCAACCCTATACCGGTATCCCATGTAAAGGCTGCAGATATGGATGGCGATGGAGTAGTAACTCTGGATGAGATACGCTCTGTTGATATTACAGGAGATGGAGAACCAGACTATCCTGATGCAATATTGAGAACAGTTGATCTATTTTATCCTGTCAATCATAATATAGCAGGTTCCATGAAAGGACTGTCAGAACCATTATCATGTGATGGCTGTCATGGAGTTTCAGCAACCGATTTCTTGCAGCAGGCACACTTCCCTGGTCCTGGTGAAGAGCCAGCTGACTGTTTGCAGTGTCATGAAGTAAGACCTCCTATGGATTGGGCATTCCTTGGCTATGATAGAGATCCTGCTGAAACCGATCCGCCTACGAACTGGTCAGATATGGATGTAACAGTCACTTACCCAAGACAACCACCAGGTCAGATTGAAAGAGAACCAGCTTTTTAAGGAGTGTTATTCATTGAACGAAATTGAGGTATTGGATAAAATACTGGAAAAAGTAATTATTCCACTAAAACAGCACGACGGTGTAATATGTGATCCAGTGGTTAGTGCTGGTGATAGAGTGCTCGTGGGTCAGAAAATAGGAGAATGCTCTGCAAATTATTGTTCCTGCGTTCATTCCAGTGTTTCTGGTGAGGTTACATCTATAGCTAAAGTACCCCATCCAGGTGGTAACCGTGTGGAAAGTGTTATCATCAAGCCGGACGAAAATCAGGAATCTGTAGATTTTGTGCCTGCTGGTGCTTTATCACCACAGGGGATCATTTCGGCTATAAAGGAAGCAGGAATAGTTGAACATTTTGGAACCCCTACACACATCCTGCTCAATACCAAAAAAGAAATTGATACTGTAGTCATAAATGCTACATCTTCTGAATGGATTCAGGGTAAATATGATACTCCTGCAGACTATGCATCCCAGATAATCAGTGGGTTGAAGCTTCTTATGAGTGCAGCTGAAGCACCACGTGGGGCTATTGTTGTACGCAAGGATGACCCTGAAACAATTGAAGCTTTTGAAAGTGCAACCCTTGATGGTAATCCAGTCCATGTAGCTCCTTTGATTGGTAAGAGGAGAATTGATTATTACTATGAGGATCTTGGAACCGATATTGTAGTAGTTTCACAGGATCCTATGTATGGTAAAAGTCTGCTTAACCTTTTTACATACAATATAACTGGCAGAAAAGTTCCAATCAGCTGTGATCCTTCTGAGGTTGGAGTTGCTGTATGCAGCGTGAAAACTTCCAAAGCTGTGTATGATGCAGTACACGATGGAATCCCTGTTTATGAAACTGTTGTTACCGTTTCAGGTGCAGTAAAATCCCCAAAGAAAATACAGGTCAAAATTGGCACTCCTCTAAAAGATGTAATAGAAGCATGCGGAGGGTATAGTGGGGAACCTGGTAAATTGATAGTCAATGGTATGATTACCGGAATTGCTCAGTACACTGACGAAGTGCCAGTAACTAAGACTACAATCAGTATATATGCACAGCGCAAAGAAGAAATGGTGATTGATGAAGCGCGCTCATGTCTACATTGTGCCAGATGTGTTGATGCCTGCCCTGTAGATCTGGTTCCTTCAAGGATTGCCATACTTGCAGACAGGGGAAGATTTGATGAGTGCATGGATCTTTATGTAATGAATTGTATTGAATGTGGTAGATGTGCAGCAACATGTCCATCAAAACTTCATATACTTCAGCTTATAAGATATGCTAAAGCATCGCTTAAGAAGGTATATCCTGAAACTATTCAGGAATCTGAAAATATGCACTCGGGTTGTCTGCTAAATGGAGGTCAGTAATTATGAGTTACACCATCTCAGCCCCGCCTCACAAAAAAATGGACATAAATGTTGATAAAATAATGTGGGCTAAAATATTTGTTCTTGTTCCGGTAAGCATTATATCAATCTATTTCTTTGGTATTCCTGCGTTATGGATCATTATTGCAAGTGTGCTGACAGCAGTTATTGCGGAAGCTTCCATCCAGAAGATATTTGACAAAAAATCAACAATAAAAGATGGAAACGCAGTTCTAATAGGCTTAATGCTTGCATTATTGATACCACCTGAAGCTCCTATATGGATTCCCATTGTTGGAGCAGCTTTTGCTATTATAATTGGAAAGCATGCATTTGGTGGGCTTGGATCTTATCTTTTCAATCCGGTTCTGGCATCATGGATATTCCTGATGATCGCGTGGACTGCGCATATGACTCCACTGTCATTTCCATATACAGAACAGTTTTCTGACCTGCTCCTGGAAACGGGTGCAGGATTTCTTGTAGACGTATCACCAATTGCACTGATTGGCGGTCTGTACCTTATATACAGGAGATATGTGGAATGGAGAATTCCGGTTGCTTTTTTTGCCACCACACTTCTGCTGGCGTTTGTAGCTGGTGAAAATATTTCTTTTGTGATAACAGGAGTATTTATATTTGGAGTTCTTTTCCTTGCAACTGATTCATCTACCTCACCTGTTACAAAAGATGGTCGTCTGTACTATGGAATTTTGTGCGGATTACTAACATTCATTTATGGATATTTCTCAGTGAATTATGCATATGCAACTATCTACGGAATATTCCTTGCAAACTGCGTAACTGCATTTGTTGATAAAAGTACATTTCCAAAAGAATATGGGTCCCCTTCTTTTATCGAAAATATTTACAATAAATTAAAACAAGCTATTGGTCGCAGGGGGTCAACATCAGATGAATGATTCAAGCAGAGAAGCTTTTATAATAGTTGGAAAACTTGTGCTGCTGGCAACTGTAGCAGCTGCAGTACTGGCACTTGTATATGTGCCAACCCAGACACAGATTGAACTGAATAGAGAACAGGCTAGGGTCGCGGCTCTTGAAGATGTTGTTCCTCAGGCACACGAGTTTGAACCTGTTGAAGGTGATCCTGTAAATGATGAAAGGGAAGTATTATACTACAGAGCCCTTGATGAGGATGGAAACCTGATAGGATATGCCTTTTTTGGAACGAGAATGGGATATTCAGGCACTGTTGAGGTAGCGGCAGGTATAGATCCAGAGCTAAATGAACTTATAAAAGTAAAGATAGTATCCCAGAGTGAGACTCCGGGTCTTGGTGATAGGATAAAGGATGATGAATTTCTACGACAATTTGAAGGTCTTGAGGTAGATAATCTGGCACTGACCCGTGATACTGGTGAAGTTGATTCAATTACAGGTGCAACAGTATCATCCAGAGCAGTTGTAGAAGCCTTGAACTTAAAAATTGATGAAATTAAGGAAACAATGTAATTTTCATAGGTGATGAATATTATGAATTTGTGGAGTGAGTTTCTTCGCGGAGTTACAAAGGACAATCCGGTATTTGCCCTTCTTCTGGGGCTGTGTCCTACACTGGCAGTTACAACGTCAATGGAAAATGGTATAGGTATGGCTGCAGCAAGTATGTTTGTATTGTTATGTGCAAATATAATCATTTCGTCACTCAAAAACCATATTCCACCTACGATAAGGGTTCCTATATTTATACTTGTAATTGCAACATTTGTGTCGATCATTGGAATGGTAATGGAAGCATTTACACCTGCTCTTCATACTGCCCTTGGAGTCTTTGTTCCTTTGATTGTGGTTAATTGTATGATCATAGGAAGGGCAGAGGCATACGCAAGTAAAAATCCAGTTTCTTTTTCAGTTGCAGACGGACTGGGGATAGGTACAGGTTTCCTGCTAGTTCTTGCTGCAATAGGAGCCATCAGAGAGCTATTTGGGACCGGTGAGATTGTTCTGTTTGGCTTAACGCTGATTCAGATGCCAATAGAGGCTTCAACATTTATGATAATGCCTCCAGGAGCATTTTTCACAATAGCTGTACTTATGGCACTGGTGAACTATCGAAGAGCCAAGTTACTTGAAAGAGGTGGATAAAATGCCAGAAAATTCATTGTTTACAATATTCCTTGATGGTGTATTTATAGAAAATTTCATTTTAATTCAATTCCTGGGTCTATGCCCCTTTTTAGGTGTGACCAAAGAGACCCGGAGTGCATTGGGAATGTCTGCAGCTGTAATATTTGTAATGACAATAGCCTCTGCAGTGACATTTGCAGTTGCTTCATTTCTTCTGGTACCTCTAAATCTTGGATTTCTCGAGCTGATTGCATTTATTGTTGTGATTGCTTCACTGGTTCAGCTGGTTGAGTACATAATTAGAAAACATCTTCCACCATTGTACAAATCACTGGGAATTTATCTTCCTTTAATTGCCAGTAACTGTGCTGTGCTAGGTTTGGTCTTGCTAAATAGAATACAGGATTTCACTTTCGTAGAAGGTATAGTATTTGGCGTAGCAGCAGGAATTGGTTTTGGAATAGTTATGATACTGATGTCTGCTGTAAGGGAGCGTTCCAGTCTTGTAAATATTCCTTCAGCAGTTAAGGGAGTTCCATATGCATTCTTTGCTGCAACAATGTTATCAATGGCTTTTGTCAACTACTTTGAGGTGATTCCTATATGAAATCAATTCTGTCACTAATTCACCCGAAAAATATAAATAGCCTTGCAGATACTGATATGGAGCACTGATATGAGTACAACGACAATAATAATTCAATCAATTGCTGCACTGGGAGGCCTTGCTGTGGTGATCGGTGTCATACTTGTTATGGCTTCCCGTGTATTTAAGGTAGAGACCAACCCACTTGTTGATGAGGTGATGGATGTTCTTCCTGGTGCAAACTGTGGTGCATGTGGCTATGCCGGATGTGGAGAATTTGCAGAAAAGGTTGTTGAGGAGAGTGCACCAATTGCAGGATGTCCACTGGGCGGATTTGAAGTTGAGGAGAAACTGGGAGGAATTCTGGGTCAGGATGTAGGAGGCGAAACTGAGCCTGATTATCCAGTTGTTCACTGCAAAGGTGGAGTTGATTGTGTAGATAGGTTTGACTATGTGGGAATTGAGGACTGTAAAGCAGTTATGATGCTTTCAGAAGGCGAAAAGCAGTGCAATTACGGATGTATGGGCAGGGGTACATGTGTTCGAGCATGCCCATTTGGTGCAATAACAATCGGCGAGGATCGTCTTCCAAAGATTAATTTCAATCTCTGTACAAGCTGTGGCCTATGTGTAGCCTCATGTCCAAATGATATATTTTCACTCGGCCCATTATCTGAGAAAGTGCACGTAAGATGTCGTTCTCATGATAAAGGAAAAGTTGTAAAATCGTTGTGTTCCAAGGGCTGTATTGGCTGTAAACTATGTGTTAAAGTTTGTCCTGAGGATGCTATAACAGTTACAGATTTTCTTGCAGAGATCGACCAGGAAAAATGTACTGCATGTGGCCTATGTGTTGAAAAATGTCCGCAGGATACGATAGAACTTCGTGATTGAGGGAGATTCAGATGAGATACAAAACCGTAATTGGACTTAATGAAAACGTGGTAGGAGTTCTAACATACATTGGCTTCTGGATAACAGGTATACTTTTTATGCTGATCGAAAGGAACAATCTCTTTGTTAGATTCCATGCTTTGCAGTCTTTTCTGTTATTTCTTCCCTTATCATTACTGATATTTGTTCTTGGGTGGATTCCAGTTGCAGGATGGCTGATTGCAGAAATAATGGGCTTTGCTTCTATGCTCTTACTGCTGGTTCTGGCTTTTAAGGCCTACAGGGGAGATAAGTTCAAGATACCTGTAATAGGTAATATTGCTTATCGCAATACCTATGGTGTACAGAAATAATGACTAAATGACTCTAGCATTTTTTGCTCTACAATTTGCAGGCAAACCTGCAAATATTTATTTGTTGAAGTATTAGATTTCCCTAAGGATTAATATATTCTCCGAGATATATAAATTATCTAATATTATCAGAATAATTGGATTGATGGTTAATATTATTACAGTTAATACTATTATTGTATATGGTTTATTCCGGGAGATTTTGGAGGGCTATCTATAAAGGAAGAGATATGGATTGAAAAGTACAGGCCAATGAAACTGGATGATGTGGTCGGACAAAAGGAAGCAATTGAGAGATTGAAATCATATGTAAAAACCAGAAATCTTCCCCATCTTCTTTTTTCAGGACCTCCGGGTGTTGGCAAGACTGCAACGGCAGTCGCAATAGCACATGAATTGTTTGGGGATTCATGGAATGAAAATTTCACCGAACTGAATGCATCTGATGAGAGAGGTATTGATGTTGTCAGAACTAAAATAAAAAACTTTGCAAAGACGTCTCCAATCGGCGGTGCTGACTTTAAAATAATATTTCTTGATGAAGCAGATGCCCTTACTTCAGATGCTCAATCTGCATTACGAAGGACCATGGAGCGTTATACAGGCAATTGTCGTTTCATCCTTTCATGCAATTATTCCTCCAAAATAATTGAGCCTATCCAATCAAGGTGTGCAGTGTATCGTTTTCGACCACTTGCAGATGAACCTGTAAAGGAGCGCATAAGGTATGTTGCAGATGCTGAAGGAATAAAACTTGCAGATGATGCTATTGATGCAATAGGATATGTAGCTCAGGGTGACATGAGAAAAGCCCTTAATGCACTTCAGGCAGCTGCGATGTTTGATGAGACTATCCAGAAAGAAATGATCTATAAGATCACAGCTACCGCGCATCCCGATGAGATAAAAACGCTTATCAATATAGCCTTAGATGGAAATTTTTCTGCAGCACGGGAAAAACTGGATACACTGATGCTGGAGCAGGGGCTCTCAGGTGAGGATGTTGTTGGCCAGATATACAGGGCTATGTTTGGACTGGACATTCCTGATAAAAAACTGGTTGAACTTATAGATGTCATTGGTGAAATTGATTTTAGGATCACAGAGGGGGCAAATGAAAAAATACAGCTTCAAGCACTCCTTGCACACTTTGTTATTGCAAATAGTTGAGTGAAATGTCAATACAGGATCTATTAATTCAGTGGCTGTCTTCTGTACCGTCATGGCTGTCTACTATTTTACTCAGTACTGTACCTCTTGGTGAACTGAGGTTCTCTATTCCGGTTGCAATAACGATATATGGAATGGATCCGGTAATGGTCTATATACTTGCTGTGATCGGTAATTTGATCCCTGTGATAATTCTGTTAGTTTATCTGGAGCCTGTATCACAATACCTGCGCAGGTTCAAAATATTTGATATATTTTTCACATGGTTATTTGAAAGGACCCGGGTGAAACATACAGAAAGGTATGAAAAATATGGTACATTAGCACTTACTTTTTTTGTGGCAATACCTCTGCCCGTAACTGGGGCATGGACAGCGTGCGTTGCAGCATTTGTATTCGGGATAAAATTTACCAATGCTCTGCTTGCGATATCACTGGGTGTGCTTATTGCTGGAATTATTGTAACACTGGTTACTTTGATGGGTATTGATGTGATCAGTTTTTTTTGGTCTTTTAATTGATGCGAAATGTTCATATCTGTGAATGTAAATAGAATGGCTATAAGTTTTATATGGATTATTTCATATTTCTTTAACGCACGAGGAAATTAGTATGGCAAAAAAAAATAAAAGAATCGAACAATCAGATATTTGCATAGGATGTGGAATATGTGTTTCTATATGTCCGGTTAATACAAAACTTGAGAAAAAAGATGAATTTGATCCGGATGATGCACAACTTGCCATCAAAGTATATAGCGGTAAAGCAGTACTGGATGAAGAAACATGTATTGCCTGTGGTGCATGTGCCCGTATCTGCCCAGTGGAATCACTGACAATAATAGAGATCCCGTCTGAATAATGTAGCCGCTCTAATACAAAAATTTATTTTATTTATAGCGAATTGAACCGAAAAAGTATCAATCCGTTTTAAAAATAGGAATATGGTTTCTCTGTAAGATATCAGATATAAGGCATCAGAAATGTTGTATCACAACATTTCTTTTGCCAGTTTTATATCTTCTGCCTTGACTGTTTTTCTACCGGCATGATGTGCCAGTTTTATTGCTTCTTTTGAAATCTCAAGTCCATATTCTTCAAGCATGTCTGTAAGAGCAATAGCAGCTGTTTCACTGACTCTTTCTGCACCAGCACTTCTTATAAGGCGTTCAACAGGTGCAAATGGTATTATTGTCGTATATCTTACCTCCTTTTAATTTTAATTTGTCTATTAGTACTATTAATGCTTTTTAATATCGATGCAGGATATATATAGTTTTTCATTGATTTTGGGGCAATAATATCTTTTTTTATAGATATAAAGCTCTTACAAATGCTCATATTTGAAATTAGTAATTTTAAAGATCAATTAACAATAATTTGCAGAATAGTTTATACTGATAATTTTTGAGTGGATATATTTATTGGGAAGTAATGTAAGTTAGTTATCAAATACCGTCTCACCAAGGAGGCAATATATGAATGAAAAAATAGCGCCCCACATTGAAGAATTAACCCGGGCACTTGGAATAAGCAGGAATCAGGCACAGAAGGAGCTTGAAATTTTACTCAATTATCGTGTACCACTTGATGAGGCAAAGCGTACTGTGATACGAAAGTTCAGGTCTTCGTCAGGCTCGACACTGAAAAATATTGGAGAGCTTTCACCGGGGCTAAGTGGTATTGATATTAAGGGCAGGATAATCAACGTTAAACAGAAGAATGTTAATGTAAAAGGGAAGAGATCAGTGATCTATTCAGGAGTTATTGCTGATAGAACAGGTGCATGCTCTTTTACCTCATGGGATGGTCATCCATTGAATAAAGGGGACGCTGTTCATTTAAATAATACTCTTACACGTATATGGAATAATCGCCTTGAAATAAATATTGGAAAACTTTCCAGCATAAATTTACTTCCGGATAATTTGATCCCTCCGGTGGAGGATCTGCTGGAAATTCTGGAAAAAAAGATCAGGGATATTGATATTTCTGATCTTTTTGTAACTTCTACAGTAATCATTTTAAAAATGTATCACAGGAACATCAAAGAAGGAGATCGGGAGATGACAATAATTGAAGGTGTAATTGGTGATGAGACCGGAAAACTTCCATTTATCTCCAGAATGATGGATGTTGATATAGGGAATGTTATACGCTTTGAGAACGCATCAGTTGAGGTTTTTAAAGGTCTACCCTCTATAAACCTGGATGAGAATGCAGAAGTTGAAATATTGGATCCCAGGCTGGATGGTATACTGACTTTTGAGTCGGTGAGCGGAGTTCCTGAACCTACAAAAATTGCAGATATCTTAAATAAAAATGGAGTATTTGATGCAGTTGCAATTGGAAACATTATTTCCGTCAGGCCGGGTTCTGGAATTATTAACAGATGTCCTGAATGTAACCGTGTGATCTTGAAAAACACATGTAGGTCCCATGGTGTGGTTGATGGTATAAAGGATATGCGCATTAAGATTATTATCGATGATGGTACAGGGCCGCTTCTTGTAATGCTTGACAGGGATATTTCAGAAACTGTATATGGCAGGTCAATGCATGAGGTAGGAGAAATGGTTAAAAGGACAATGTCTCATGACCAGGTTGTTGAAGATGTCAAAAATGTCCTTATTGGTAAATATATAGCAGTTAGGGGAAATGCATCCAGGACTGATTTTGGAATGATACTGGTAGCAGATTCTGCATGGTTTCCCGAAGATGATCTATGTGGAAGAATTGAGAGGATATATGAAAAGCTGAGCCTCCTGGGGGCCAAACTTGATGTCTGACCGGGAAGTTGCACAAAGGGTGTTTGCAAAAGAGTTAAATGATTCTATATTGAGTATTGAATCAGGTTCATCTGATTCAAATAAGAACAATGCACGCTCTCCAAATTACCTTGTAACTCCATTGGGTACGAAGGTCAACCGACTCTTTGCCGTGGGTGTCATTACTGAAGTCGATAACATAGGGACAGATAATGATATATGGAGGGCAAGAATGGTTGACCCCTCAGGAGCATTTACTATATATGCAGGACAGTATCAACAGGAAGCAGCTGTCTTTTTATCTGGAATTGACACTCCTGTTTTTGTATCAGTTGTGGGGAAAGCCCGTATGTATGAACCCGGAGATGGTTCAAAATTCATTTCTATTCGTCCTGAGGCCATAAACCGGGCAACTGAGTATATGAGAGATAGATGGGTGATTGATACTGTAGAGCTGACAACTGAAAGAATGAATATAATCTCAGATCTGATATTACTTGATACTGACCAGATTGTCGGGTATTTTGATGAAAATGGAATCTCTTCAGATATTGCAGAAGGTATCCGGATAGCTCTTGAAAAATATAACACTGGGCAAGACTATTTGAGTGAGATGAGAAATATGTTGCTGGAATGTTTAAAATCAGTTGAACCAACCGAAGCTGAATCCCCAAAGGATATCAATGAAAAAATAATTCTCAGGATTTTAAATGAAATGGATCAAGGCAGGGGAGTTATCTATGAAAAACTCATGGATACAGCAAAGCAGCATGGTTTATCTGAAGAACAAATAGATGAAGCAACCAGTTCTGTCCTGTCCAAAGGAAAATGCTATGAGCCCAGGATAGGTATATTGAAGCCGGTATAAGTTCATATAGTATTGGAACTGTGACAAAACAAAAACAAATAACTATCAGAGAAGAGGGGATTATTATATTCAATCAGCTTAAATCTACAATCAGATCTTCTATAATTCCTATTGCAAAATTTGTACCCCTATCTCCCAATACACTAACCTTTCTTGGTTTTGCTATAAGTGTACTGGCTGCCGGAATGTTTGCAAATGGTTTTCTGATCATAGGTGGAATATTTGTACTTTTAAGTGGTGTGTTTGATCTTCTGGATGGGGCTGTTGCAAGGGTAAATAACAGTATCACAACATTTGGTGGCTTTCTTGATTCAGTATGTGATAGATATGCTGATGCAATTGTTTTTGCAGGAGTTATCTATGGATCTATTACCGGTAGTATAGCTATCAATTCTCATGCTCTTGGAATGCCTCTATGGTTCTGGTGCATCCTGGCTTTGATTGGGTCATATATTGTCAGTTATACACGTTCCAGAGCTGAGGCGGAGGGTGCGATTAATATGAATATAGGTCTTGCAGAGAGATCCGAGAGAATGATCTTACTTTCTATAGGTGCATTTACCGGCTTTCTTACAATTGCGATCGTTATTATAGCTCTAATAACCCATATTACAATAGTACAGAGAATATTGCATGCCAGAAAATATCTAGAGTGATGAATAGACAACTTTAAATGTTCAGGTATCTATGAACAGAAAAATATTCAAAGAATATTTGATTTTTACATTATAAGATAAAATGACTGCGAGGATTGCTAAATGGAGTATTGTGCAGAGATAACAGTTCAACTAAAAAAAGGGATGCTTGATCCTGAAGGCACTACTATCAGACGTGCTCTGGAACACCTGGGATATCAGACCAGTGAAGTGAAGTCTGCAAAAAAATATATTATAACACTGAGTTCAGATTCGATAGAGAATGCCAGAAAGACTGTGGATGAAATGTGTCAGAGGATGATTGCAAATCCAGTAATCCATGACTATACTATCAGTATGAGGGAAATTTAATGAAGATCGCGATTGTTCAGTTTGGAGGTAGCAATTGTGATATGGATGTACTGCATGTATTAAATGAAGTGGTCAATGTGAATGCTGAGCTGGTATGGTACAAAAATGATGACCTTACAGCTTATGATGCAGCTGTAATTCCAGGAGGATTCTCATATGGTGATTATCTGAGGGCAGGTGCGATTGCTGCAAGAACTCCTATTATGAAATCAATAAAGAAAATGGCAGATACCGGTAAGCCGATAATTGGGATATGCAATGGTTTCCAGATACTTACTGAATCCGGAATTCTAAAAGGTGCACTGGCAACCAATATGTATCCAAAGTTTATATGTGAATGGGTATCACTAAGAGTTGAAAATACAGATACACCTTTTACCTGCATGTTCAAAAAAGGAGAGGTGATCCGTATTCCCATTGCGCATAAAGAAGGTAATTATTATGCTAGCAGTGAAACACTGTCTGAACTGAATTTGAATGATCAGGTAGTGTTTAGATATTCAGATGAGGATGGATCAGTGTCAGATAAGTCAAATCCAAACGGTTCAAAGGAAAATATAGCTGGTATCATCAATGACACAAAGAATGTTCTTGGCCTGATGCCACATCCTGAAAGGGCTTCACAGCATTTGCTGGGATCTGAGGATGGATTGAAAATATTCCAGTCCATGGTCGAATATATATCAGAAAGTTGAATATAGTAGCAACCGGTATTCAGAAAACTGCAGAATGTCGAAACATCAGGATTATTTATGTTTCTTAATTAAGTTATCACATGTTTTCCAGGAATGACGTACAAACTCTGGAAATGAATCATTCTCGCAAATCCACTCTTCAAGAAACTTTTTTGTTTTTGGATCTGAAGGATAACCACTTCCAAAATCTATACCCATTTCCTTTTTGATTTTTTCGATAAGTTCATCTCTTCTGACCTTTGCTATTATTGAAGCAGCTGAAACGATTGGATAGATGCTGTCAGCCCTGTGTTTTGATATGATCTCTATCTGCTTTGCTCCTGGATTGCTTTCTGAATATTTTATTTTGAGTGTCGATCCAAACCTTTCAGAGTTTACATCAACGGAGTCCACATAGGCCTTATCAGGCCTCAACTTATTCAGGACCTTCAGGAAGCCATGAACCATAATCTGATTCATTGTCATAACCTTTCTCAGTTCATCTATCTGCTGCGGACTTATTTCAAAAATATACCAGTCATCTGAATACTTTTTTATCTGATATGCGAACTCTTTTCTTTTGCTTGCAGTGACAGTTTTTGAATCGCGTACCTTGAGATTTTTTATGGTATTCAGTTTGCTTTCATCAATAGCCACTCCTGCAATACACATAGGACCTATGACAGGCCCTTTACCAGCTTCATCAATTCCTGCAATTATTGTCATTATATCTCTCATCTGAGCTTGATTACATAAACATTGTGAACAGAAGATATCCAATTGTCATCATAACAATTGCATGCTTGAGCCCGGACATAACACTACCTTCTCCCATAGCCCCTGCCATGAGACCTGAACTGAATCCCTGTATGATAGCTGCGTGCTTGAACAACTGGATGTAGGAGTCAAGATCAAACGTACCAAGGAATCCTGCCTGATTACCTGTAGCTGCCATTTTTTCACCAGCTGCTGCCATTTCTGCAAGAAAGGTTGTAGAAACTACATAAATGACTCCAACAAATACAAAGAATGCAATATAAATAATAACTATATAGATCATCATGCCCATGGATCTTTCATCCTTCATACTCTGTTCTGATGAAGCATCCCGGGCTGCTACCATAAGCACTTCTCCTATATCACTACTGGATTCCACTGCCTTTGTAATAAGAGTTACTGAACGTGCAACAAGCCGTGTTTTTGTTCTGTTGGCAAATCTTATCATTGCATCATTTATACTTATACCCCAGATAATGTCATTCCAGATTCTGTTGATCTCACCTCCCATACTCTTTGGATTTGATTTTACTATCATTTTGATTGAATCTTTCAATGTCATTCCTGTTTCATTAGCACTTGCCAGCTTTTTTAAAAAATCAGGAAGATTTTTCTCAAATTTTTTCATTCGCCTTGATTTTATTTCATGAAATACTGCCAGCGGAACAATTGTTATGTATGCTGCCAGAACTATCTTATCGTCCAGAAAAGTAACCATGTCAGAAGTTGTGTACAGATGTTCTGCATTAATTGCAAAGGGAACTGCAATGATAAGAAATGCAATAGGGAATGTCAATGCAAGGGAGATCATTGGCCTCTCAAGCATTGGCCTTAGAGGATTGTGGATCAGGGATCGAAGGTAAAGTATTTTTTGGATTTTTCAAATTTTTCAATTTGCTCTGTTTTTTCTGAGTACTTTTCACTATTTTCTACATATCTATTTTCCTCTTTGCATTTCTTTTCGACCAGGTGACTATTTTCGTTTTCTATTTTACTGGTTTCGAGCAGGGATGGTTCCCCTTCTTCCCCTGGAGTTATGATGCTGATCATAACTATAAACATCAGGGAGCCAATTGGCAAAATTGCGTATATGAGCGCATATATCATGACCTGGGTTCCGGAGCCCATTACCGCCATCATAACTCCTACAATTATTATGAACAATGGTCCTGCTACAAATGCAGTCACATAAGATTCGGCAAGGAGTCCCAGGGTTTCAAGGAATCCTTTCTGATCGTTTGATGATTGTTGAAGATATTGTTCTGATTTGTCCTGGAAGTATCTGGGAATACTGCCTCCAGCATCGATAACGGTAAGTAGATTGTACATAAGATCCTGAAAACGTGCAGAAGGTGTGATTTCGATAGAATTTTTTATGGCAGTTCGCAGATCATGTCCAAAATAGTCGATATCCCTGATAATGGTATCCACTTCTTTAGATACTTCTCCATAAGTCCTTTCTGATTTAGCAAGCTCTCTAAATACTTCGATTATATTCATTCCGCCCTTGCTCTGCGAATACATAAAGGTTACAGCGTATGGTATTTGAGTATCTATTTTAGTTTTTCTTTCTCCTGCCAGGAAAGCAGGATACATCATGAAAAGTGTATATATTATTCCTGTAAAAATAACAGTCAGTGTTATTATCACAAAAAACGCTATTATAATATCCCGGTACTCAAGAATCCATGCGACGGAAGGACCAAATGCAAGGTTTGTAATATTTTCCGGAATCCCTATAAGATAGATTAATGTGTAGGCAAGGAAAATTCCCGAAAGTGCACCAACCAGAGCACTTAGTGCAGAATAAAAAATAGCGTTTGAGATGTACATCTCGTATGAAATTGGTATTCTGGCCTGCCTGAGTTTGACCTGAAGAGACTCATACCTTCCACCCTGGTTTTTAATTCTATTTCCCAGCAGGATAAACGGTATCTGCTTTGACAGATTAAAAAATATCCGTGCCTTTATGGCCAGTTCATCCAATTTATCTATATTCTTATTTAAAAAATTACTTCTCTTTTCTCTTATCTTGTCTTCATGCAGCTTATCATCGTGCATATCAGGATGTTCATCGCCATGTACAGGCCCTGATTGATACTGATCCGTATCTTCTTCACCATTTTCGTTTGTCCGGACAGAGTTCGTTTTTTTCACAGATACCACATCAGGATTTATTCAACCAAGTTGAAACTATCAAGAACCTTATGAGGATTTGATTGATAGGTGTTGATTATAGAAGTTATCTCCTTAAAATCGGTTATATTATTATTTACCATATATTCCAGTATCTTTTTTCGTGTGTCCAGTTCTCTTCTTATCTGAGCATTGCTCCATCCCCGGCTTATAACTATATCTTTAAGAGCCTTTGAATCTCCTGTCTGGTGGAATGAATCGGATATGGAATCCCATAAAAAAATGTCATTGGTACGTATATTTTTTGTATTTGGATCAATATCAATGATCTCTACAATCTTCAGATTTCTTCTAACCCTTTCTCCTTTAGAATATGTCTGCGCCTGGATGCAGATTATGTCAAGTGCCTGGATCATTGTCCGGGGTACGTTTATGGGTGGGTTTTCCAGTCTGTGGATGGCTGATGCTACAGAATCAGCGTGCATAGTTGAAAAAGTTGTATGGCCTGTGGACATCGCCTGAAATAGAGTGAGGGCTTCTCTTCCCCTTACCTCTCCTACAATAATATATTCCGGTCTCTGGCGAAGTGCTGCCTTCAGGAGTTCATACATATCAACAGCTCCCCGTTCATCGGCTGTAAATGAATCACGGGTTATTGCAGGTATCCAGTTCATGTGAGAGAGTTTCAGCTCACGTGTATCTTCAAGTGTGACAACCTTTGATTTTTCTGGAATGAACAGGGAGATAGAGTTAAGTGAGGATGTTTTTCCGGATGCTGTACCTCCTGCATATATAAGGCTTTTATTATTTTCAATGCATAGCCATAGATATGCCATAGACTCTGCAGAGAAAGTGCCCCATTTGATCAGATCTACGGGAGTTACAGGTATATCACTGAATTTACGTATAGTAAATGTGCCCCCACGGGTGGTTATCGTACTTCCAAGTGTCATCTGTATACGGGATCCATCAGGTACTGTTGCATCGATCATGGGCTGGGCAAGCGATATATGTTTTCCACTTTTCTGGGCAAGCTGGATAATATAGGAATCCAGCTCCTTTTCGGAAAAACTGATATTTGTTTCTATGTTATGATATTTCCTGTGATAAAGGAAAACAGGAACATCATGTCCATTTACTGAAATGTCTTCTATGGAGTTATCATACATCAATGGATCTATTTTTCCAAATCTGATAAAATCTCTTTTTATGTAGTAAGATATTTTTTCCAGCATCACAGGTGTAATATCAATTGCATAATCTTTTACAATAGATCTTATTTTAGACTCAAGTATAGACTCTTTGTTGATACTTTCATTAATGTTTTCAAAAAGAAGCACGTCTCTGAGTCTTTTTTTAATCTCTGCCAGGAAAAGACTTTCAAAATCTGACATTTCAGGCTCTACGACATAGTATATGTAACTGTTTATTTCCTGATTGAACTGAACTGTTACGAAGGAATATGGTTCAATCAGCCAGTATCTTTCAACCTCATCATAACCTTCAAGCCCACCGAAAGCAACCAGGGGGCCATGGAGTTCAGGATCATATTCCGCAATTTCCTGTTCATGATGCTTGAAAATATTTTTAATTTTACTGAAGATATTTTCTTTACTTTGCTCTTCTAGAGTCTCATTTTCATTTTCAGTTGCCGATTCTGCACCTGCTTCATTAATTTCAGTTTCAGATGTTTTATCTTCAGTAATACTATCTGTGAGATCAGTTTCTTCCTGGGGCCGGATATTTGTCTGGATATTTTGAAGAGCAATATCTGATTTTATTATTTTATCCTCTTCAATCACAGTCCTGTTATTAACACCTGTGTTATTGGATTTGTTTGCGTGAGTACTGGAAATATCCTCGGATATATTTTTGCTCGCAGTGCCTTTATGTTCCTGTTTACTGATAGTAGAATGGGATATATGGTCAGGGGTAAGTATTCCATATTCTTTTTCAAACTCTGTATCCTGAAGATTGTTCTGTATGTTTTTTGCCTTAATCTCTCTATCTTGCTGATTATCTGATGAAGAAGCTTCAACTCTTGTTTCAAAAATTTTACTACTGTCAGGTTCCGGATAACTGGTATGATCTCTGTCTTTTCTGGTCCCTGATAATTTTTCTGAATTCGAATCAAAGGTCGATGTCATGATTTCACCGTTTTTGCAGCACTGAATGCAGTTCTGGTATGATTTTGAGACAGATAATCATTCGATTCCATCCTATAGTATGTTTTCTAAACTATTCGGGTATTTTTTATTTAGTGGTGATAGGTGTTTTATAATTATATGTATTTATATATGATTATTATGTGATGATGATGAAACCAATCACATTTTATATTTAATTACAATGTATAATATTTATAAGTTTTTGTAAGGGGTGTGGGTCGTGTTTAAGTCGTAAATATAGATGATTGGAAATTTCAGTTTGGACTGACTTTCTATAAATCCAGTTTGCCTTCAGGTTCAATGAAAAATGTTAAATCTAAAGGTGGATATGTTCTGAGTTGACCTTATTACAATTGATATCTGAATTGTGGTTCAGGTACAAACAAAATCATATAATGGTAAAGAGGACATCATTTATGCCAGTAATAACCCTGCCTTATAATGACCTTGAAAATCTCACATCTGCTGATCGATCTGTTATAACAGATAGAATTCCCATGATCGGTGCTGATATTGAACGTCTTGAGAATGATCACATAGATATTGAATTTTTCCCGGATCGCCCTGATCTCTATAGTGTGGAGGGTGTATCACGCGCATTAAGAGGGTTTCTGGAAATCGAAACCGGAATGTGTGAATATGATGTGAGTACATCCGGGTTTGAAATATCAGTTGATACGAAACTGGACGGCATACGTCCATGGCTTGCATGTGCAGTCATAAGGGGTATTAAATTTGACTCCAACTCCATCAAATCCCTTATGGATCTGCAGGAAGACCTTCACTGGGGGCTTGGAAGGAACCGAAAAAAGATCTCAATAGGTGTGCATGATCTTAAGGACATCCAGCCGCCGTTTAGATATATTGCAGTTGATCCCGATTTTGAATTTGTACCCCTTGATTTTTCAGAACCCATGTCACTGCAGGAAATTCTTCAAAAGCATCCAAAGGGAATAAGGTTTGCAAATATTCTTGAAGAACATTCCATGTACCCCTTAATAGTAGATGTGAATGACAATGTTTTATCTTTTCCTCCCATAATAAATGGAAACCTTACCAGAGTAACTGAAGATACAACTGACCTCTTTATTGATGTTACAGGTTTAAGTGATTCTGTAGACACAGCACTAAACATTGTAGTTACAGCTCTTGCAGAAAGGGGTGGAAAAATCGAATCTGTTAAAATAATTTCTCCTGAAGCAACTTCCAGAGTGACACCTCAACTTGATCCAATTATCCGAAAACTGAAAAAGGAAGATATTGAATCAATTATCGGAATCAGAATGTCCATGGATGAAATTATTCATAATCTTGAAAAAATGCGTTATGGAACAGAGGTCGTGGATAATGAAACGGTACTTGTAAAGGTGCCTCCATATAGGGCAGATATTCTGCACAATTATGATATTATAGAAGATATTGCAATAGGCTATGGATATGAAAATATCCAGCCAATCTTTCCTGAATGCTCTACAGTTGGCTGTGAGCATACGCTGTCTGTAATTGGTGATAGATTAAGGGAAATAATGATCGGGCTTGAGTATTTTCAGGTAATGCCTTTTACACTGACAAATGATAAGATACACTTTGAGTGGATGTGCAGGGATAAAACCGATGATGTAACATATGTACTTCATCCAATAAGTGAAGATCAGACTATGCTCAGGACTACGATTCTCCCCAATCTTCTGGAAATACTATCCTTAAATCAGCACAGAGAACTTCCTCAGCGTATATTTGAAGTAGGGGAGGTTGTCAGAAATGAAGAAAACAGGATGCATATTGCAGCAGTTTCAATTCACCCCAACGCAAATTTCACTGAAGTCCAGGAGATAGTGGATGCAGTTATGAGGGAGCAGGTACTGGATTATAACCTTTCAGAATCAGTGGATCCTGCTTTTATGGACGGAAGAAGGGCTGATATATTCGTGGATGGTAAAAAAATAGGTGTTATGGGAGAGTTCTATCCACAGTTGATCTCCAACTTTGGTCTGGGGCAGCCGATTGCTGGTTTTGAAATGCAAATACTGCCTGAAAAATAAAAGAGAATAACAAAAATAAAATAAGAACGGGCCCGCCGCGATTCGAACACGAGTCAATGGGTCTCTTCACTGTTGATGAAGATCATCACCAGTACCGAAGCCCATTAGGATATCCACTACCCTACGGGCCCATTTTAGAGTCTTACATAGAATCTGCTTATATTAATATTTTCTGTTACTTCCTGAAATTAAAATCCATGGACCAGGTATGGTCCAAAGATCATGAAGACAATAGATATCAATATCAGCAGTGAAAGGAACACAGTAGTAGCAGATGCTATTTTTGTGGCCTTTATCTCATTTCCGGTTATGCGCATTACAAGAGCCTTTGCATAGTCTCTGAACACATGCCCCCCATCAAGAGGTATTGCAGGAAGGCAGTTAAAAAGACCCACATAGAAGTTCAGCCATCCAATCCACAGAAGGGTGTTTGCAATCCAGAATATGCCCATTCCCATAGGCTCAGCCCATCCCACAGGCTCGTAAGCCTGAGCAAGTGTAGTTCCAAAACCAGGGAAGCCTTCACCTGCAAATCCTATTATAGGAAATCCAAGGATTATGATCCATCCACTAAGCTGAGACATCATTGATGGTATCTGTTTCAGCATTTCAAGATATACATCTGCAGGGAAGTATCCAACTGACATATCCCCGACTGAGAATCCAAGAGATGTTGAAATATCTCCTACCGGTCCACCAACGATTCCCAAAAATCCTCTGTCTTCATCTTCGTGGTGTGATGTGAGTGTTATCTGAACTGTCCTGATCTCTTCATTATTCTGGTCGTGAACTTCCATGCTGATGGTCTGACCTGGAGACGTATTACCCATGAAATCTACAAAATCATCAACAGATCTTATGGACATACCATCAAGTTCTTTGATTATCATTCCTTCTTCAAGCCCGGCCTGGGATGCAGGAGAGTTCTGAACCACATCCATTATCCTGATACCAGAAGCTTCTGTTTCAGGTGGTTCCTTAAGCAAAAGTTCGTGTGTAGATATTTCTCCACCGGATTTTGTGTGAACCGTGACCTGAGATCCCTCTTCAAGTTTACTGAGGTACCCAAGAACATCGCTGGCACTCTGAACCGGAGTATCGTCAAGGCGTACGATGACCATCTCTTCTCTTATCTGGCTGTCAAAAGCTTGTGATCCGGGATCTACATTTACAACCATGGCATTACTGACCGGGGCAATTGCTCCCAATACCGGCCCGAAGAATAATGCAAGTGCTATTAATGCAACTGCAAAATTGGCCATGACACCAGCTGAAAGTATTCGAGCTCTCTGGTTACGGGTTGCTACCTTTTTTTCACTGCTGCTGGGCCTGTATTGTTCAGGCTCCAGTTTCTTATATTCATCCATGCCAGGACTTTCCTGGTCTTTACTTACTCCAAAAAGCTCTTCTTCATCAGGCTCGGCAAATCCTCCTATTGGGACAAGTGCTACCAGTATTCCCATGGATTTAACTTTTATATTTTCCACTCTAGCAAGAATGGCATGTGCAAATTCATGGACAATGAGTGTTACTATAAGTGCTATCAAACCCCATACCACAGGGATGAATTCATTCACTCCCGGAATTAGAAATATATTGCGGGGCTCATGAAGTTTTCCAGGCTCTGGTAGCTGTTCAGTACCAAGGGATGTCAGCAATATGATGTCTGAGAGGATTATTATGGAAAACATGACTGTCATTCCGACAAACATCATAACAATTCCTATATTTGCAAATAGTTTCCAGAATCGCTTTCTGGATGCCAGCCGGTCAATAAAGTTTAGACCCCTTTCGGTTCTGATCATAAGTATTGGCCCGTGGGCACTGATGTTATATTTTTCAAAAAAACCTCTCTTGCTGAGAGCTGATACTGTTAGCCAGTATAGTATAAAGACTGCCAAGAAGACTGTAGTCCCGTTCAAGAAATCACCAATAAAAGTTTAAAATTTTCAATTAATATTTATATAATATCAATACAATCATTAATAGGGTGCCTACTATGTTTACAGAGGTATATATAACTGTGGGAAGTATGGAAGAGGGGCAGAAAATAGCCCATAAACTGGTGTCCGACAGGCTGGTGGCCTGTGTCAATATGTTCCCCATCAATTCTATCTACAGCTGGGAAGGTGAAGTTGTTGAGGATCAGGAATTTGCATTGCTTGCAAAAACCACGGCTGATAAATTTGATGAAGTGAAGGAAACTGTTAGGTCCATTCATAGCTATGACCTTCCTTGTATTGTTTCTTGGGAGCTGGGCGGTGAGAGTGAATATCTGGGGTGGGTCAGGAACTATATCCATGAAGACTGATCAGGCTTAACTTCCATTTAATATTATAAAAATATATGTATTAAATTATTTTAGACCCATATACAGATAAATTTATAATTGATATCATTATTATTGATTTATCACTCCTAAGCGCGGGAGTAACCAAGTGGCCAACGGTGGTAGACTCAAGATCTACTCGCGCAGGCGTTCGGGGGTTCGAATCCCTTCTCCCGCATTTAGAATGTTTGGTTTTACTCAGTATAAAGGTTGATCTATAATGGATTTTTTTTTCAGAAATGATATTAGTTTTGAGTCAGTTGCAGATGCCACTTCAAAAATATTACTTAAGGCTCAAACAGATTTGCCTTCCGATATCATCCGCGCTTTGCAATCTGCTCTGGGGCAGGAAAATAATGAAGTTGCAAAAGCACACTTATCTGCGATTCTTAAAAATATAGAATTTGCTGGAAATAATAGGATTCCAATGTGTCAGGACACTGGTATTCCTATCTTTTTTGTTGATGTTGGTAATGAATTGCATATTGATTTTGATTTATCGCAGGCTATTGCAGAAGGTGTAAGGCATGCCACTGACCAGATCCCTTTAAGGCCCAACGCAGTTGATCCTCTCACACGCATCAACAGTGGAGATAATACAGGAAACGGTATACCCGATATTAATTATAGTTTTGTAGAGGGCAATGAATTGTGTATTACAGTTGCACCAAAAGGTGCAGGCTCTGAGAACATGAGTGCTCTGAAAATGTTTAACCCAACAGAGGTATCCGGGATACATAATTTTATACTTGAAACTGTCTTGAACGCAGGTGGTATGCCCTGCCCTCCTGTTATTGTAGGTGTCGGGATTGGCGGAACATTTGATAAATCAGCCCGGCTTGCAAAAAAAGCACTTCTGGAAGACACTGATGATATGAATGAAATGGAGCGTGAACTGCTTGCTGAAATCAACTCACTTGGAATTGGACCCATGGGTATGGGAGGAAATACCACCGCTCTGGCAGTTCATATAAAAAAGGCTCACTGCCATACAGCGTCACTTCCTGTTGCAGTAAATATTCAGTGCTGGGCAAACAGACATGCAACCTGTGTATTTGGAGGTGAATGAATACAATATAATCTCAATCTTCCACTTCAGGCCGATGATATCAAAAAACTAAGGACCGGTGATGTTGTATATATTAGTGGTAGAATCCTGACAGCACGCGATGAAGCGCATGCACGTATTCTTGAGTTTGATCAGAGGGGTGAAGAGCTACCATTTGGACTTGATGGCGGAGCTATATACCACTGCGGTCCTCTATTGGAGTACAGGAATAATGAATGGCATGTGGTCGCTGCAGGTCCTACCACAAGCAACAGAATGTCAGGGATGACTCCTGAAATCGTCGAAAAACATGATGTTCATGTACTGATCGGAAAAGGAGGAATGAAAGGTCTGGCAGAAACTTTCAGGGACTGTTGCTGTGTATACCTGGCATATACAGGGGGTTGTGCAGCTCTTGCATCACAGTCAATAAAAAAGGTAGCTTCTGTATACTGGCATGATCTGGGAATGGCAGAGGCAGTCTGGGAATTCCAGGTGGAAGAATTTGGTCCATTGATTGTGGGAATTGATCCTGAGGGGAATGATCTTTTTGAAAAGGTAAATGAGAATGCAAAATTGCACTTATATGAAAAAGGCAAATGCACCCCAGGCAACGATTGTAAGGATAATTGAATGTTTCAGGCCTTCTGTGATCTTACCTTCCCCCATCTGACCTGCAACCAATCCGCTTACAAATCCCTGGATCAATGCTGCATGGTAGAGCAAACGTATGAAACCGGCCTGATCAAAAGATGAAAGAAACTGCATATTAGATGTAACTTCCACACCTGTATCTCCTGCTTCAGCCATCATTGGTACAAATGTGGACGAAACCAGCAGAACTACAAACAGAAATACTACAAATGAGAGATAACATATTACAACATAGACGAACATGTTGCTTTTTCTATCTTTTTCCATAGCTTTTATGTTTTTAGTATCCTGGCCTGCAGTATCAAGTATGTCTGATACCTTTCCTCCTGCTCGGTTTGCCTGAACTATAATTGATACTGATCTTGATATCAGGGGTGTATTGATTTTCCTAGCAAAGTTGTTGAGAGCTTCTTCAAAAGAGAGCCCCCATGAGATAGCAGCATCCATATTTTGAATATGTACTGATAGCGCTCCGTAGTCATTATCAGCAACCCTGGTCAATGATTGTGACAGGTTCTGGCCGGCCTTATTCATCTCTGCAAGGTCACGTAAGAATAGCGGCATGTTCTCTTCAATCTGGTCAATTGTACTGTTCTTCTTGTGATAGGTGACAGCAGGTAATGATATAGCAATCAATACACTGAACAACACTACATCATCCATTTGTGGTGTATTCCATGCATATTTTGTGCCTACTCCTAAAAATATCAAAGAAAATAGAATACTGAATATGAATGAGTATGCCGGATATTTTTGTAGTGTTACAAAAGGTTTCCTTATAAAAGACCTGATTACTGGATAACGTCTTGCTTTCCGGAGGCCGATATCAATGGTCATCTCTTCCATTTTCTTAAGTTCATCATCATTTAGATTTTCCAGACTTTTTGTTTTTTTAGGCTTGAGTAGCTTTTTGATCCTGATAGGTCATACCTCCGGTGTCATTGAATGCACGAGAATAATGAATAGAGCATTTCCCACAGGAATAACTGAATATATTATTATCTTTAAGGTTGCAATATTTGCTCCTCCTCCAATCAGGGACATAATGGCCACAACAATTATTAGAAACAAAGGTCCTGCTACAAAAGCAGCAACATAGGTTTCTCCCAGGAGTCCCAGTATGTCCAGGAATTCTTTCTGTTCCTGCTTCTTTTCGATAAAAAACTGTTCGGATTTCTGGTTGAGGTATGGTTTGAGTTCTCCCCCTGATGTGATTACTGTTATTGAACCATGCAAAAACCCTTCAAGCTTCTCAGAAGGTGTTGTTCTGGCAAGGTTTTTTGTTGCAGTTACCAGATCATGTCCCAGTATTTCCACATTTTTTACAAGATATTTTGCTTCTGTGGATATTTCTCCATAGACGTCATTATCGGCAAGTGATCGGTAGAGGTCAAGGGGCAGAACTCCAGCATCTGACATTGATGAAATATAATTTATTGCATAGGGAAGCATCTGGTCTATATTCCTTCCTCGTCCTCCTGCAACAAATGCTGGATATATCATGCATAGATGGTACATTGTATATAAAATCAGGATAAAAGAAAATATGGTCAATCCAATATGTATTATATACTCCTGATATTGATGGAAAGCAGAAGGTATTGCCGGATGATTAAGAAGGGAGATAAGTATTTCCGGCGTTCCCAAAAAGAGTAGCAGAAGATTTATAGAAACAATACCTGCCACTGTGAAAAGAAAAGATGTACACATTGCTCCTGACAAATATATATCATAGGAAACATTCATCCTGCTTTTTAGAATGTTTTCTCTGAGGCGGCGGTATTTAGATTCTTTAGTATTAAAATACCATCCAAAAAGGAAGTATGCCCATTTAAAATATGTATTAATCATAAACTTCCAGATCCTTTTGAATTCTCTCCATTATTTTCTCGGATTCACGGGTGTATTCTACTATAATCTTTGAAAATTCGGTGTAATCCTTTATTGATCTCATGCTGATCCACTGGAGTACATGTTGTCGGTTCATGATTTCTTTGTTCATCTCCTGTTCAGTCAGGGACATGTTTTGCATGATGTTGTCGAATATATAGGATTTACCTGTGTATTGAAATGTATCTTTTTTTGAATTCCATATAAACACATCATTGGTGAGCAACTCTCCGGTACGTGGATCAAGTCCTACGATTTCTGTGATGGATGTGCATCTTCTAACTCTTTTATCACTTACATTGACTTTTTCCAGGATGGCCACTACTTTTAGTGCCTGGATCATAATCCTTGGTATATTGATAGGTGGATTTTCCAGCCTGTGGATCACAGATGTCACTGAATCTGCATGTATTGTTGAAAGTGTTGTGTGGCCTGTTGACATCGCCTGGAATAATACATAAGCTTCAGAACCTCTTACTTCTCCTACAATAATATATTCCGGTCTCTGGCGAAGTGCTGCTTTCAGGAGTTCATACATTTCTATGGATCCCCTGTCCTCTCCTGCAAATGACTGCCTGGTTACAGTGGGGATCCAGTTGGGGTGGTGCAGGTTCAACTCTCTAGTATCTTCAATGGATACTATTTTCATTTCCGGGTTAATAAACATGGAGACTGCGTTCATTGAGGTTGTTTTACCTGAAGCAGTACCTCCTGCAAAAATTATACTGTTGTTCGAGTTGATCGCAAACCAGAAATATGTCATCATCTCTGTTGAAAACGTATTGTTGTCAACAAGTTCAGATGGAATCATTGGATTTTCTTTAAATCTTCTTATTGTAAAATTACTTCCAAGGCTAGTCACTTCTCTTCCAAGTGTTAATTGTACACGGGATCCATCAGGTAGTGTTGCATCCAGTAAAGGGTTTGCAATAGATATGTGCTTATCACATAATTGTGCTACCTTTATAACAAAAGAATCAAGCTCATCATCATTTTCAAAAGATACATTTGATACAATTGATCCATAATTAACATGATATACATAGATCTGAGCTCCAGGACCATCACATGATATATCTTCAAGATTTGGATCCTTCATCATTGGGTCGATCCTATCATACTCCACAAAATCACGTATCATATAATATATGATACGTTCCCTGTTTTTTGGAAGAAGAGCTATTTTATAGTTATTTAGCAAATGGTCTATATGCTCACGCAGCTGAAAACCTGATTTTTTTTCGTTGTAGTTATCTAATTTTAAGTTAAGGTTTTCTGCAAGTCTTTTTTGAAGAAAATAAAAAAGTTCTTTCTCCTTTTCTGTGAGTATAGGTTCTATTACATGATATTGGTATTCATGCTTTTTTGGTTCGTATACTATTCTGACATAAGAATATGGGGGATTTACCGGATAGATGCTTATCTCTTTATATGTGGTACTACCCGGGATTGTAAAATCTACCAGAGGTCCATGCTTTATGTAGCTGTATTTTTCATCCACGAAATCCTTTTTCTGAAATATTTCCAGGATTTTTTTGTAATATGACTTATTTTCCTCATAATCCGGATCATTATAAGGCTTCTGGAAAATATCCTGGCGTTTTTGATCAAGCCTGTTTTTTAGCTGGAGTGGGTAATCTGTATTTTTAAGATATTCCAATCCTTCATATTCTGAAATATCATCTAAAAATTTGTGTCCATAAATAAACGATGGTAATTTTGTTGATACAGTTCCAGATATATATTCAGGAGATGTTGCAGAAGTGTTATTTTTATTTCCAGAAACCGTATCCTCTACATAGTCATTATCATTTTGCTTATTCAGAGAGGTTTCTGCGTCTTCTACCTTTTCCTTATCCCTGCTTTTCATTTTTTATGCCTTTGTTTAAAAAGTTTAGTTTTTCGGCGATGCTATGTGTGATCCAGATTTTTAAAGTATCCCTTCAATTCCTTTTTAATAACAAAGATCTAATTTTTTGTAATAATCCTTTCTTTACTTTTTTATTATGAGATTCATCTAACTTTGTATCATATCCTGCCATTCTGGCAGCTATACTTTTGAATGCAATGGATGAATCCGAACCAGGAGTATGCAGTACAACGGGCATCCTTTGTGCGAATGCCTTCTTGATCAGGGGGTCTTCAGGTATCTCATCAGTTACAGGAAGTTCAAGTATTTCCTCTACCTTTTCTTTGTTCATCTCATCTGAATCTGCAACCCGATTTAAGAAAACTCCTCTTATCTTATTTCCCTTCATATCAATAAATATCTTGATCTTCATAGAATCTACTATGGAAGAAATTTCAGGGTTAACTATCAAAAAAGAGTTGTTCACTGCTTCCAGAATGCAGGCTGTCTCTTTTCCAATCCCTGGAGCAGTGTCCAGAAGTATATAATCAAACTTGCTGGAGAGTTCTTCAATGAGTCTGCGGATTGTATCTGTATCAAATTCACTTATATTCTCCAGGAAAATACTTCCAGGTATTATCTTCAGACCACCTGGTCCTTCATAAATAATATCTTCAACATCTGCAACTCCGGATATATAATCATGGAAGGTACCATCTGTTATATCCAGTCCCAGCAGAAGTCCAACATTTGCCATTCCCATATCCGCATCTATTACAAGTGTACGTTTTCCAAGACCTGCCAGACTTACACCCAGATTGATTGCAGTAGTGGTCTTTCCAGTTCCACCTTTCCCGGATGTAATTGCATAGACTTCTGCTGGCATAATAACTCCATTGAAAATAATGTTGTAAAAATCCAGATAATCGTATATATAGTTTTATAAACAAAACGTTTGTTCCTAATCTTTGTAATTATATGTGTAGGTTGCATGTTATTTGAAACAATGTTTTACAAAAATGAAGTGCACTGGTTTGATGCATTAAGCAAAAACCGCTATCATTAAATAAGCAGAGGAGTAATAGAAATAGACATCAATATTATATTAGTATAGATTACTATATTATCTGTAGAAAAAAGATTTCTGGGGAATTGTTCATGCAACATGAGGATATAATTGAAAATGTAAGGGAAGAACTGGAAAAAATAAAAGGTGTTGGTGAAACATACGTTCTTGATGAAGAAGACAGGAAGATGATTGAAAAACTGGAAGAACAGGCATCACAGATGACTTTAATGGGACTTGGGATCGGGGATAACAGAGGAGTTAAAGAAGTTATAAAATCGGATGTCATAGTTGCTTTCACCACCACTATGGAATATGAATGGCCCTGTGGTCCCAATGTTATTCTGATGCATCGAAATGAGGTGGTGGGAGAAGAAGTGAATGATCCGGAAGAATTGAAAAAATGGGATTGTAAGGACAATGCTCTGGTGATAGGTAATATTGTGATATACGGAAAAGATGTCCTGAACTCGGCCATGAAAGATTCAGAAAGAATTGTTGTTGTTATGCCTCCAAAAGAGTGTCCTGAAATAAGCAGAATCCCGGATGTAAAGGATGTTGCACTTGGATCTCCTTCCCCTCCTTCTGATGAATACATCAAGGAAAAAATGAAAGTAACTAAAGAACAGGGAATGGGCACGTTTATGCTGGGATTTAATTTCAAATAAATATTTTCCTGCCAAAATCAAATGTGCCTTTTATAGATACAGGTTTTAGATAAAACCTCCATTAAAAACAGGAGTAGCAAATATGTATGGCATTGCACTGGATCTGGGAACAAGCGGTTTTCGTGCTCAGTTGATAGACCTTGAGAATAAAGAAACTGTAAAAACAGTAATTACCATGAACCATCCATTACCTGGAGGAAATGTGATGGATCATCTGGATTTTGCGATCCAGTCAGGTCCGGATATTGCTCACGGAATAATAATTGAAACTATAGAAAAAATTTTTCTAAAATTTGACCGGGATCTATCAAAGATTGAAAGGCTGGCAGTATGTGGAAATCCTATCCAGTTATCATTATTCCAGAATATGGAAATAAGGGATCTTGCCTATGCAGGTAAAAGCAAACAGAAAAAACTTGGAGTTGAGAATGTAAAAAGGGAGGCACGGATTTTTCCAGCCGATGAACTGTTTAACAGGGATGTAAAACTTCCAAATGCTGAAATAATAATTCCTCCAGCCATCAAGCACGAGATTGGTGCAGATGCCCTTGCCATGATGATCAAGACCGATTTCATGAATCAGCAGGAAATTTCACTTGTAACTGATTATGGAACCAATGCGGAAATGGCCTTAAAGATTGGAGATCGCATCATAACAGGCAGTGCTGCTGCAGGGCCTGCAATTGAAGGCCAGGGGATAGACTGTGGGATGCTGGCAAGTCCGGGTGCGATATCCAATGTGAATGAGGAGGATGGTGTATGGAGACTCACTGTGCTCAACGAGCGCATGGAAGAGAAAAAAGGATACCTGATAGATCCTGTAACAGGTGAGATCAGAGATGAAGGAGAAGTAAAGCCTAAAGGAATCACCGGAACCGGTGTCATTGCTGCGATCTCACTGGCAGTGAATACAGGAATTATAAAAAAATTACCTCACCTACCCAATGGAAAGCTGATACTTGGAGAAGATATTGTTCTAAGGGATAAGGATATTGAGGAAGCAGGTAAGGCAATAGGTGCAATAAGAGCTGCTCACCTGGCATTGCTTGTGGAATCCGGAGTCAAATATGAGGATCTCAAGAACATGTATATGTCCGGTGCTTCAGGTACATATGTGGATGCAGATAAAGCCCGCAAAATAGGGCTTGTTCCAAATTTTTCGAAAAAGATAGTTCAGTTTGGAAATACTTCAATAGCACTTGCAAAGGATCTTGTTATGGATTCTTCAAAACTTGATGAGATCAGTGAAATAGCCAGCAGGATAACTGCAGATCATTTGATGATGGCAAAAAGCAGTACATTTACGGACATATACCTATCTGAACTCTCATACTGGACACATGGAATGCCCCTTGAAATGTATAATGAGATGCTGGAAATGTACAATATTCCAAAACCACCTGAGATTTTTCAAAATCCAGTGATCGAAAGAAGGATGGTCAAAGATATTTCAGATGTTGGTAAAGAAGGTATAGATATAGTTAGGGAAATCGGTACTGTGATTACTGAGGTTACAGATGGTTGTATCTTTTGCCATAAATGCGAAACCGAATGCCCTGAGGATGCCATAACCATCGTTGAACGAAATGGTGAACTCATAGCTGAATATTCTACAGAAAAATGCCTTGGTACAAGCTGCAGGCGGTGTGTGGCTATATGTCCAGAAAGTGCTATACATTACAAGGATATCCAGATAAAAAGATGAGTCAAAGTTGATCTCATATGTATAAATTTTTTAAGTGTTTGATTCCAGATATGTAATATCTCCAAAATCTGCTGTTGCTACAAAGGTGATATTAGTTTCTACCGGCACACTTCCTTTTGGAGGATATGTTTCATTTTTATTTATTCTTATTATGACATTTGAAGGGCTGATGCCAGAAGATACCATATAGTCTATGACTATTCGGGTCCCGCACTCATTGGCATACTTAATTGCATCTTCATATGTATCGAATTCATTTCTCTCATCAGGAGAAAATACTATCCAAGCAGATGGTCTGAGAGAATATTTTGATTCACTATAACTGGATTTTATTAGGACAGTTATAATTTTCATTCCCTTTGCAACAACAGCTCCAACAGCATTGCCAACATCGGAATGGTCTGGGACTATCACTTCAGCGTTAATCATTCTGGAAAGATCCTCCACGTAAGCACCAACAGGCCCTCCAATAAGGATGACAGGGATATCGAAATTGAGGTGTGCATGGAAATTACTGTAAAGTATTTTTTCTATTTCAGAAGATTCTACACCTTCCAGAACAAAAGAAGCTATGTTGTTAATCATATTGGTTGTAAAATTGTGCTTTATGGTGGAGCAAAGTTCCCTACCTTCTGTATCTGCAAACTTTGCAAGCAGATCGGCTCCAAGCAGGGAAGCCTTATGATCCCATTCATTATATTCTCCCAGTGCATGAAGTGCATCAGTTGGGGTGAATCCAATTGCCTGTATGAGCCTTTTTTTGATCAGCTTCTCAAGTATCATTGGTGAAGGAAATATATTTTCATCCCAGTAAATGTCACTTATTGAAACAGGTTCATCAGGAATCATATCAAATAGTTTTTTTTCAGATTCTGAAAGTGTGGATGGTTTTTTCCCGGTTTTCATAAAAAATTTAGTAGGCTGTATATTTTCTCCAAGCTGTGATCTCAGTATGTGCTGGCTTGCCTCCAATCCTTTTATAATTGATGGATACATCTGAGAAGCCCTGCACAGTGGAATCACTCGACTTGGTCCAATATGGATCATGTGATTTCTGATCCATACATGGCTGTCTCCACCCATCGCAGAGGTTTCCATTTTGATAGCTCTTACTTTCGTTTTCCATCCTCCGACCTTTGCACCTTCATCTGTAAGTTCTGGAATTGAACTGTGGATCATTGAAACATCGCTACTTGTGCCACCAACATCAATTACTGCACAGGTATCTTTTTTTGCAAGGAAGGACGCACCGATAAGACTTGCAGCAGGGCCTGAAAAAATAGATTCGATCGGCTTTTTAAGCGCTTCCTCGATATTGACAACAGATCCATCACATTTTAGCATAAGAATTCTTGCTTCAATTCCTTTATCTTCAATTACATTGATAACTGTATTAATGAACTGATATGCAATCGGAATCAGCTGGGCATTGAGATAGGCTGTGGTTGCTCTTTCATAGGCACCCAGACCCTGTGACAGTTCATGTCCGCATACCACAGGCATCTCTGTTATTTCCTGAATTGCTTTTTTAACTGCGATTTCATGTTCTGGATTGCGTACACTAAAATATGATGATACTGCAAATGCAGATACTCTATCCTTTACTTTGTGGATGAAATTCATCGCAGATTTAATATCAAGATCATATGTCTTTCTTCCCAGACTGTCATGGCCACCAGTGATGTGAGTATAATATTGAAATGAAGGTGAATCCTGTATTTCATAGTCTCCTATCATTATTAGTCCGACCGGATATCCTGTATTTTCAAGGATGGTGTTAGTTGCAAGGGTTGTAGATACTGATACAAGGCTTACATTTTTCAGGTATTCTAAACTGAGCCCATCAAGTGCATTTTTGATGCCATTGGTCAAAAGAGGGTATGTTGTAAGTGATTTGTTGGTCTGGATGATATTCTTTTTTTGATCTATGATCACCACATCTGTATACGTTCCACCTGCATCTATTCCAAGACTGTATTCCATACTTTAGTCAGCTCCATAAACTCAGGGAAATGTGAAATTGCCCATTGATTGCTTAAATAGAAAATTCCGTATTTTTTATTGTTTAGACATAATCAAATACCTTTTAATTTTGACAGATCTTTGATTTTTGTTTTCTGGATACCGAAGTTAAGCAGATATATAAAATGTGCTGTCATTTTATAGCTTAATAATATATATTTTAGTGGCTAATCTGCTAACGGGGGTATTTGAATGGATGGAGATAATCTTGATAAACATCATCATATAGTTCGTGATGTAGTGGATTGTTCATATTTATCGATCAGCTGGGATACGTCAGTTGCTGATACTATATACCAGTTCAGCCAGTTTAAACCTGATATAGGAAAAACAACAGTTTACTATGTTTATGCGGTAAACAATGATGGCCAGCTTGTAGGAGTGATGTCACTTCGTGATTTACTCAATGCCAGAGGCGATGTTCCTGTATCAAGGATAATGAATAGATCGGTGATATTCCTAATAGACAATGAAGATATTGAAGTAGCAATGAACAAAATGTCAGATCTGCCTTATCGTGCACTTCCAGTTGTCAATGATGAAAACAAGCTCATGGGTGTCGTGCGCTCAGAGGCGATGCTTGATGTGGTTGAGGAAGAAGCATCTGAAGATATATTAAAAAGTGCAGGTATGTTATTTTCTGATGCAGAAATTTCAAGAAGTCATGCAGTACTGGAGTCATCAGCTTTTGGGATACTAAAAATACGCTTGCCCTGGCTCATGTTTGGACTTGTTGGTGGACTAATGGCAGGAGTGGTTATTGAAGGATACGAGGAAATTCTCAGTTCTATGATCGCACTTGCTTTTTTTGTTCCGGTGATAATGCATATGGGCGGTAATGTCGGGTCTCAGGCTTCTACGATTTTCATAAGGGGGCTGGCTGTTGGCCATATTAATAATGAAAATTTTATGAAATTTTTACTTTCAGAAATACTTGTTGGGCTCTTTATTGGTGCATTGACTGGCTTGCTTGCTGCAGGAGCAGCTTATATGTGGCAGGGATCCATTGAGTTATCTTACGTTATATTTTTTACCATAGTTAGTGTCTGCTTTCTTGCATCAATTCTTGGATATATAATTCCCTGGATAATAGGTGTACTTGGATTTGATCCAGCAGCAGTGTCAACACCCATGATAACTACAATAAAAGATGTAACTTCACTGCTAATTTATTTTGCAATTGCCATGTTTTTTTTGCAGGGTTTTTGAATGTGCATGAATGGAAACACTTATATTAAGATTTTTTCTGCAGTTTCCATTTGATTTTGAGGTAACAGTCCATAATAAGTTTTAAAGTACCTTCAAGTTCGATAACATCAAAATCAAATTTCTTTGCAAAATTATCTACCCTTTTACCGTAATCCTCTTCATATGAAAGACCGGTATTAATTTTTGCTACTTTATTATATCCAAGATAATCAAATGCCTTTTTAGTTGTCTTTGTATCATCTGGATCAGGTGTAAGTTTTGATGCTCTTGCAAGGTCTTTCCAGTAAACGGTCTGAGCAGGTGTCAAAAAATATGTACCCTGCTTGCTATATTTTTTCAAGACTTCAATATATTTCTCTTTTCCACCAAGTGAAGCACAGATACAATCATCCACTATATCTTCATTTTCATCTTTTAGTATACTTACATTCTCAAAATCCTGCTCAATATTGTGTAATGCTCCTCCGCAAAGTCCATACAGAACCAGGATGCCGTCAGAGTACTTTTCTAATTTTTCAATTTCACTGTATACTGTTGATCTCAGATTGGACTGAGACGCATGCAGACCTACACCAAGAAGGTCAATTATTAGTGTAAAATGCTCGTGATTTGTTCCTGAGTGGGAACCAAGTTCTGTGGAACTTACAACATCTGGTGTATATCCCTGTTTTTTAATTTTATCAATCAAGTTATCACTTTTACCGTTCTGGAGCACAACCACCTGATCAATATCAGGATCATTGTCTATCAGATAAACTATTTCGTCTTCAAACACCTGACATCCTATTATGCTCATAGTAGGCATTTTGTGTCCACCTTGAAATAGTTGAAATTTTTATAATAATTGTAATATATTTACAAATATATTTATATTTTCTGGGTAAGGTGGTTGCTGCTATAATCTTTTAACTTTTATGATCCAGAATCTCATTTTTCAGTTCAAAATAACAGTTTTCTATAAGTCTTAAATCGCCTTCCAGCTCAACAATATCAAAGTCAAAAAGAGATGCGAACTCCTCTATCTTTTGATCATAATCCTTTTCATAGGATAAGCCGGTACATATCTTTCCAACATTTTCATAACCTGAATAGTCAAAAACCAGCTTCGTCATCTCAATGTCATCTGGATCAGGTGTAACCCTTGCAATCTTGAGCATTTCTCTCCAGTAGGATGCCTGGACAGGTGTCAAAAAATAGATTCCTTTTCCTTTGAATCGTCTTAGAGTGTCCATATACTGTTTCTTTCCTCCCAGTGTAGCGCATATACAATCGTCAACAACGTCTCCGTGTTCATCTTTTAGTATACGTACAGCACATGGTACACTTTCAAAATCCTGCTCCACATTACCAAGAACGTTACCACATAATCCATAAAAGATCAATATACCATCGGAGTATTCTTTCATGATATCGATCTGTTTGTAAACTTCTTCTTTCAGGACTTCAGGTTTTGCGTCATAGGCAAATTCCATTATGTATATGACAGCAATATATTCACTGTTCTTACTATTTTTAACCACATGAGATATACCTTCAGAATGACACATTTCATATGGGTAATTGATCTCATTCAGTTTTTTTGCAAAACTTTCTGAGTCCTCACTATCAATAACAATCACCCTATCGATATCTGGATCATTTTCAAGCAGGTGAATAAATTCGTCTTCAAATACCTTACAACCTATCAGGCTCATCAGGGGCATAATCTAAATCTCCGTCTTTTATTTATGAAAACCTTCTTTCATGTGCAGAATTTTTTTCTACCCGATGTTAATCTTCTTCTATAACCGGTTTACCAATACCTACAAACGTAAGTGTTGTTTCTATTGGAATTCCTACACCACTTACTGTAATGTCGTTTTTTGTGACCTTTATTTCCACATCTTCAGTATCAAAGCCTGATTCTTCCATGTACTCAAAGATCAATTCTCTTCCAAGCTTGCATGCAAAATCCAGAGCCTGCTTATAATCAGGAACCTTGTCCCTTCCACGGGGTGAAAATATCAGGAATACTTTTTCTGAGTTAAAATACCCGCCAGCCCGGATCATGATCTCGATTCTTTTAATTCCTTTACCTGCAAGTGCACCTACGGCATTTCCAACTTCTGCATACTCCGGAAGTATTATTTCAGCATCTAACAGATCATTTAATTCATTTACATATGCCCTTACAGGTCCGCCAAGTAATACGACAGGTAACTTGACTTTGAATAATGTAAAATAATCTCCTTCTATAATTCGCTTTATCTGGGATTTATCTACATCTTCCAGAATGTATGACATCAGATTAAGTGCCATATTATAGGCTACTAATTCTTTCACATGGGATGCGAACTCAGTTCTATTTTTCTCAGATAGCCTTCCAAGCAATGTGGCACCAGTCTCTGATGCTTCGGTGTTCCATTCATTATATTCTCCCAGGACATGAAGTGCATCAGTTGGTGTGAACCCGATTGCCTGTACAAGTCTTTTCTGTATCAGGGAATCTATTATTGCAGTGGAGGGAAACTTGTTAAGTCTCCAGAATAGATCACTGATGGACACAGGTTCATCCTCAATAATGTTGAGAATTTCCTTTTCAGCAGATGTGATCTCAGGTAGATCTTTTCCTGTTCTTACAAAGAATTTTGTGGGCTGGATATTCTCTCCAAGCTCCAGTCTTGCAGGGGTTCTTCCCTTTTTGAGCTGTTCAATAAAACCCGGATATTGTTCGGAGGCAACACATAGTGGTATAACCCTGCGGGGGCCAATGTATATCTTTCTGTTTTTAACCCATACATGAGTATCTCCTCCCATTGCAGAAGTTTCCATTTTGATAGCCCTTACCTTTGTTTTCCATCCTCCCACCTTTGCACCTTCATCTGTAAGTTCTGCTAATGCATCATGTATCATTGAAACATCGGTACTTGTGCCCCCAACATCAATTACTGCACAGGTATCTTTTTTCGCAAGGAAGGACGCACCAATAAGACTTGCAGCAGGACCTGAAAATATGGATTCTATCGGCTTTTTAAGCGCTTCCTCGATACTGACGACCGATCCATCACATCTTAGCATAAGCAGTCGTGCGTCAATTCCTTTGTCTTCAATTACACTGAGAACTGTATTAATGAACTGATGCGCAATTGGAATCAGCTGGGCATTGAGATAGGCTGTTACTGCTCTTTCAAAAGCTCCCAGACTCTGTGACAGTTCATGTCCGCACACTACCGGCATCTCTGTAATTTTTTGTATTTCTTCCTTTGCCTGGATCTCATGTGACGGATTTCTCACACTAAAATAAGAAGAAACTGCGAAAGCAGATACTTTATCTTTTGTTCTGAGTACAAATTCTTTAATTGATTCAATGTCCAGTACATCCATTTCTGCCCCGGTGGTGGTGTGCCCTCCACTTACCTGGATATAGTGCTGCAAAGACGATTTATCCGGTATTTCATAATCTCCAATCAGTATAAGTCCGACAGGGTATCCTGTATTTTCAAGGATGGTGTTGGTTGCAAGGGTCGTTGAAACCGAGACAAGCTTTACTTTTTTGAGGTATTCTTCATTCAATCCTTCAATTGCACTCTTGATTCCTGTTATGAGATCCGGATAAGTAGTCAGTGCTTTGTTTGAATCCAGGATATTTCCGGTTGAATCTTCCATAATTACGGTATCTGTATATGTTCCACCGGCATCGATTCCTAAGCTGTATTGCATATTGTCTATCTCCATTGTGTTTTGCGGCAACCAGTTTATTTTTGTGATCAGTACTGATCATCAACTATGATGTAAATGATCTGATGTGTGCTGTATAAATTGGTTCAAGTTTTCTCTTATATATATCTACGTAAACAGGAAATGATAAATTTTATTTACATTCTATAAAATAAATTAATTTACAGGTTAAATACGTCTCATCAAATGGCTTTTTTTGATAGCAATATTTATAGTTTTTGCTGATATGGCTGCTCGATCTTATCTATCAAATCATGATCTCTGTAAGTAATATATGATTGCTGATTGTGAAATATCGTTTGACAAACAATAAATAAATTGTAGAAGTTAATCGATAATTATATATATCTATATTTGAGAGACTATGATAATTGGACAATATTTGTGGATATCGATGAGTATACAAATTGTATCCATGAGGTCCACAGATAATTATTCCAAACATGGCTGCTGCCTAATTGGTGCGGCACCCATGGCGGGGAAGAATAAAAGATGTAAATATGAATACAGTACTTTTAGAACATACCCGCAATATATTCGAGCAAGGATATTAGTAAGGAGGTTAAATAATATGGCAGAAAATTTCTACCCAGGTAAGGACATTTTAGAAGGAGTTCGTCTGGAATTATTCACACAAGATGAACTTCGAACAATCCATTATGCAAGTATGGAAGTACTCCAGAACCCTGGAATTGAAGTTGAAAATCCAGAAGCTAGACAGATTTTCAAGGAAAACGGATGTATTGTTGACGACAAAACACGCGTAGTAAAGATTCCAGAGTATCTTGTAAACAGAGCACTTCAGCTTGCTCCATCAAAATTCACTCTATGGGGCCGTGAAAAGAAGAATAACGTCGTAAAAGAGCATAAAGGAAAAGTTCACTGGACCTGCTTTGGTACCGGTGTTCAGATGTGTAACTATCTTGGACCAGGCAAGTTTGAAACTGTTGACTCTACAGAAAAAGACGTTGCAAACACTGCAAAACTTTGTGACTGGGCAGAAAACATTAACTACTATTCACTTGCAGTATCTGCTCGTGACTGGGCAGGAAAAGGTGCACAGGATGTACACGAGACATTCACTCCACTGGTGAACACATCAAAGCACTTCCACCACATTGATCCTGTTGGGGAGAACGTGGAATACTACTTTGACATTGCAAAGGCATACTATGGTGGAGATGAAGAGGAAGCCAGAAAGAAACCAATCTTCTCAATGCTTCTGTGTCCAACAAGCCCTCTGGAGCTTGGTGACAACGCCTGCCAGGTAATCATGAAAGGTGCACGCAATGGCATTCCTGTAAATGTTTTGAGTATGGCAATGGCAGGAGGATCATCCCCAGTACATCTTGCAGGAACACTGGTAACCCACAATGCAGAGGTTCTTTCCGGTATTGTACTTGCGCAGCTGACTGTGCCAGGAGCACCTGTTATGTATGGTAGCTCAACAACAACCTTTGACCTGAAGAGGGGTACAGCACCAGTCGGTTCACCAGAACTTGGAATGATCAGTGCAGCAGTTGCAAAGCTGGGTCAGTACTATGGTCTGCCAACTTTTGTTGCAGGTTCATAGGCAGACGCCAAGATACCTGACGGCCAGGCTGGCCATGAGAAGACAATGACCACTCTTCTACCAGCTCTTTCCGGTGCAAACACCCTCTATGGTGCAGGTATGCTTGAACTTGGTATGACATTTTCAATGGAACAGCTTGTATTTGACAATGATATGATTGCAATGACAAAGAAGGTAATGGAAGGAATTCCAGTTAATGAAGAGTCACTTGGTGTGCAGGCAATTCAGGAAGTAGGCATTGGTAAGAACTTCCTTGCACATAAGCAGACAAGAAAATACATTGATCTTCCATCCAACCCACAACTTATCAATAGGCTTATGCTTGGTGATTGGAGAAATGCTGGCTCAAAGGATATCGCAACAGCAGCACATGAGAAAGTTGAAGATGTTATGAAGAACCACGTTGTTACACCAATTGATGCTGATATACTCAAGGACATGAAGGCAATCGTTGACAAAGCTGACAGACAGGTAGCAGGAAACTAAATTTATTGAGGAGATGTTTATTAATGGCAACAAAAGAGGAAATTATTCAAAAAGGAAAAGCTGCAATTCTTGATTTTGATGGAGACGCAGCAGCTGAAGTGGCAAAGGAAGCAATTGAAGCAGGTGTAGATCCAGCTGAACTAATTGAGGAAGGTTTTACCGCTGCAATGAATGAGGTCGGAGATCAGTTCGAATCCGGCACTCTTTTCCTTCCACACGTTATCGCAGCATCCGAGGCAATGAGCGCAGGTGTTGAAGTTCTGACTCCAGAACTTGAAAAGAAGGCTTCAGAGTCCAAGGCAAGAGGTAAGGTAGTTATAGGAACAATTGAGGGTGACATTCACTCGATTGGTAAGGATATTGTAGCCACCATGCTCAAGATCGCCGGATTTGAAGTAGTTGATCTTGGCAGGGATGTACCTGTAAAGAACTACGTTGACAAGGCAAAAGAAATAGATGCACAGGTTGTAGCATCTTCAGCTCTGATGACCACAACAATGATCACACAGACACAGATCGAAGAACAGCTCAAAGAAGCAGGTATTCGTGACAAGGTCAAGACAATGGTCGGTGGTGCTCCTGTAACCCAGGACTGGGCCAACAAAATCGGTGCTGACATCTACGCTGAGAACTCAGGTGACGCAGTAGCAAAACTTAAATCTCTCTTCCCTTAAGAAGTGAGAATATGAATGCATCAATCTGATGCATTCTCTTTTTTTATACGAATATTTTCTGTAAAACCCTGGTTATTTTAAGAATCTGTATCCCATACTGACTTATGGTGCGATCCATACATGCAATCATCAAAGAAAATAATAAAATAAATTTAAAAATCACCCATCGTTTCCGATTGCATCCACAGAACATTCAGCAAGTGCATTTTCACAGATATCTATTTCTTCATCGCTTTCTGGCTGCTTATAGACGTATGCGGCTGATTCATCTTCAGTCATCTTAAAATGATTTGGTGCTATTTCCACACAGACTTCACATGCAACACATTCGTCGTCTACATAATATGGACCAGAAACATTTTCTGAAACTTTATTTTCTCTGTTTGCCATTGTTTACCCCCAATATAAAATAATCAATTGAAAACTGGTCAATTATGTTATTTATAGGTTTTTATCAATGCTCAAAGTATCAGTATTTTCAGCCATGCTAAACCGGTTTTTTAATGAACATTATTAAGCAGTTCTTAAGTATAAACAATGTAGCCCGTCTATTTTCTTATGATAGATGTCTGGAAACAGTAATACTCATAATGCATAGCATGTATTTTATCCGATCAACCGTCTCTTAAATAGGCGCTCTATTCCAGAAAACATTTGTTTCATCACAACATGAGTTGGTGTTAGAGATCCTCCGGCCTGAACCTTTCCTTCTTTAATAGCTGAAAGAACTGATTCTACAGTACTGTTTTTTGAATCTATATCTGTGTAGCTTCTTCCAACCATCTGTGGTATATGTGCATCACTTCCACCAACTCCAGGGATGCTAAGTGATCGGGCTGCATTGAGAGCTTTGATATTGGAATTACTGGTAAGACATCGCGAGTTTATTACTTCAACAGCGTCAATATCAATCCCCTCAATATAGCCCAGCCCATGGGATATTTTTTTGAATGGATGTGGGATTATAATTGTTCCACCCAGTTCCCTTGCTTTCTCAATAGTTTTTTCAGCTGACATATGAGCATCTATGCTCTCAGTTATTCCCAGTACCAGTATATGGCCTTCTGCAGAGGAAACTTCTATTGAAGGTATAACCATCAGGTCAAGTTCCAGCTCATTGACCCTCTCCACAGCCACAAAACAACCTTCCACTGTATTGTGGTCACATAGTGCAATTCCGTTCATTCCGTTTTTTACTGCATGTATCAGTATAGAGTCTATATCCGAATTACTGTCCTTTGAAAAACAGGAATGAACATGAAGATCAAATCTCATAAATAAACAATATCCTACTTAGAACTTATATATTTGTATAATTAAACTTCCTTCTAAGATCAACTAATATATTGTGTACATCCTTAAACGGGATTACTTCATAGCATAATCCCAACAATTTATAATTGATTTTTTGGATGGCCATATGCATGTAGTTCCCTTTCAACAGCTTTTGCCTTGTTTATGACCTCATCCCTTGCTTCAACATCTACTAAAATCCTGTCTGTGTATTTTATGTTATGTACAATCCCTTCATCAAATAGCCAGGAAGCTATAGACATCCCGGAATCGGATATTGGAAGTTGCAAATCTTTTCTTTTCCAGACAGGCAGATAACTAAATATCTTCTGTTTAAGTGTTTCTATACCTGTCCCCTCACTTGCAGATATTATTATCGGATTGGGAGTAAGATATTCAATTTCAGATATGCGGCAAACAAGATCTTCTTCTGATATCCTGTCAACCTTATTTAGAACAGCAATAATTGGAGCATCTTCTATTTGTTCCCATAGAGTATCATGACATGCAACCAGTTTCTTTTTTATGATCTCAACAGGTTCACTCACATCCACAACAAGCAATATTACATCTGCAAGAAATATCTCGTCAAGTGTTGATTTGAACGCATCGATCAGCCAGTGTGGCAGGTCTTCAATAAATCCTACGGTATCGGTTAGAAGTAATTTTCTGCCATTTACCTGGAAGGAACGTGTTGTGGGGGAAAGAGTAGTGAATAGTCTGTTTTCCACTTCCACATTTTCATCTACCATTTCACTAAAGAGTGTGCTTTTTCCTGCATTTGTGTATCCAGCAAGAGCAACTATAGAAAATCCCTTATTGTGACGGGTTGTTCGCAGATTTTCATAGTCCTTCTGCATCCTTCCAAGTTCATTTCTAAGCCGGGAAATTCTGTTTTTGATATCCTTTTCATAGGAATCTTCATAACTACCAAGCCCCATGAATCCTGGACGTTCTTTTTTCTTTAGCAATGATACAATGGTCTTTGCTTTTGGAAGTTCGTAATGTAGTTTTGCCAGTTCGACCTGATATTTTGCTCTTTTTGTCTTTGCTTTTGTTGCAAATATTTCGAGTATAAGGTGAAATTTATCAATGGTTTCACATCTGCATGTTTGTGATATGTTATATATCTGCATTATACTGAGCTGATTGTAAAAGATGATCTTATTTGCACCTGTCTCTGCTACTATCCGGGACAATTCGTCTGCTTTTCCGCGTCCTATCTGATAATTTCTGTCCGGATTTTTTGTTTGAGTAACCTCGTCAACTACCAGGTAACCTGCAGATTCTGCAAGTTCTTTTAGTTCCTGAAGTCTGCTGGAATTTCTATATTCCTCGCTTTCGGGTTCATTCCTCTGGACAAGGACTGCTTTTTTCATTTTATGCTACACCAGAAATGTATTATTTAATTATAGATATGGAATCACTCATTTAAATAAGTAATACTTTATAAAATATGCGGATGATTGATATACAACAATTCTATAATATTAGATTTTGTCCAATTCCTGGACCAGGAGTTTTCTTGAACTCAGGGAAATATGATGAGCAAGCTGGACTGCAAGACGTTCACTTATTGATTCCTGATATTTGAATTCACCTTTGAATCTTGAAGATACAAAGTTTAGCGGTTTGTTGTACATGTCCCCCTTTTCAGTAACAATTACTCCCTCCCTCTTTATATTTGAAACGGTCTTTTCAATAATTTGAACTACATCCAGTACTTTAAGAGGCCTATACATTCTAAAAGCCTTTGTATTTACCTGATGTATTTTTTCTATATGATCCGGAGAAACAGATAAAGAAACAGCAGCACATACAATATAATAATGCCCTCTAGATGTTCTGTGCCGCCCAGAAATATCAACCGCAACTATGTCTCTCATGATATCTAGTCCATAAAACAGAGTCAATTACATTTTGACTCTTCCAATATCTATGTATTCATAATTTCCATTGTAATTTAATGCAAAGACCATTCTCTTTCTGACGCTGTTTGCAAGCCTTATGGCTCTTGACATAATGGGCAATATAAATATATGATTTTCTGAAATGGCATGCACAAGATATTCTGAATGTGGGATCTTCTTTGGAGATTCAATGTCAATGTACAGTCTGAAATGGGTCCCGAATTTAAAACCTGTTTTAGGGACCAGCCCCTTTTCTCTCATGTCACGGTATACATGATATTTTATTGAAAATTCAGGCTCTATCTCTGAAGCTTTGTTGAAAAAATAGTCAGAATCAAGCACTTTATCTCTTTCTCTGTCCTTTATCTGAATCAAATTTTTTTCAAGAAGGTAGGCAGATTCAATAAGTGATAACTGAAGTCTATCTTCATCCAGTGGTTTACCATAAAATCCTTTATTGTACAGATCGCTGGATGCCTTTTTATCCCATACTATCACCCTGTCCTCCAGCAGGGACGATTCTGCATTTAAATTATCGTTGAATTGTTCCATCTGACCTGATATGCTGATTTTTTTTACTTCATAAAAGGTGATATCACTTTCCTCATCAACGATTGCCAGAATCATCTGCTTGCGTACGTTTGAAACCGTGTTCAGGGACTTCATTAATTCAGTAATACTAACTGAAGATCTTTCAGATCTGACATATACATAGCTTCTGGCAGGGGTTTTACCAGGATGGCCACCCCTTGGGTATACTCTAAAATCAGCCACACTGGGCTGGACATAAAATCCTCTTTCTTTTAGATCCTTGTACACGATATATTTGAGTTCAAAATACCTATGGCGCATGGAGGCAATTTTGAAAAATTCAGGAAAACTGAGAGATTCAGAATCCATTGTTATACTGATCTTTTCACGGTACAATAAATATGCTGCTTCTACAAGGCTTAGCTCAAGCACATTTCCTCTAGGACGCCCAAAATATCCAGTATTATACAGAATATCAATTGCATCTTTATCGAGTTCTACCTTATCTTCCAATAATCTAGCTATCAAATTGTATGCTCCAGTATTGATTTCAAATAAATTGCCTTTCTGAAGTGATATCGCAGCTCTTACATGAGATTCGACATAAAATCCACAAAAGAGAGTGCAAATTCTTTGTATGATACGGCATGAAGATGTGCATAGGATCCGATTGTATTATTTACGGTCAACCCATCTTTTCCATTTACAATTCCTTCCCCCCGGGACAGATCAATGGCAAATTTGGTACCTTCAGGAATATCTGTGATTTCTGAATGATGAAATTCATGGCCCTTAAAAATATTTCCAGATTTTCCTATAACAGTATCCATATTTAGAACTCCGGTATTATAGCTGACTACCCTCTTATTTCCCATCAATGTATGTCCAGGGAGCGCTCCTACCATTTCATAGGTGGCTTTTTCCATTGAAGTCATATTATATATGCTATCATTGCTGTTGTGTGCACCTGTTGTTATTTTTTCAGTAAGGTACATAAGTCCACCGCATTCTGCATAAATAGGCATATTATCTGAAGATAGTTCGTATATTCTATTTTTTATTAGTGTATTTTTTTCCAGCTCAGATGCGAAAAGTTCCGGATACCCTCCTCCAATATATATTCCATCAACATGAGGGATTTTGCTATCATGTAAAGGACTGAAATACTTTATACTTGCTCCAGCAGCCTGAAGCATCTCAATATTGTCATGGTAATAAAAATTGAATGCTTCATCCAGTGCAACACCAATGACCGGCCCTTCACCCGATGTGGATATTGGCTTGAACATGCTTTTACCAGTTCTAATTACAGGAGGCGCCTGATACGCGGTCTCAATCAATTTATTCACATCGATACGTTTGTTTATAGCATTTTGAATGTATTCCATTCTGGTATTATATTCTGTGATCTTTTGCTGGCTTTCGATTGCAGGAATAAGTCCAAGGTGGCGCATGGATATCTGCATTTTAGGATCTCTTGGAACAATTCCCACAACTGGCAGACCTGTATAATGTTCAATTGCTTCTTTTGCCTTTTTGGCATGTCTTTCTCCACCTACGTTATTGAGAATTATTCCTGCAATGTTGATTTCCGGGTCAAATGATCTATAGCCATTTACAAGTGCTGCAGCTGATCGTGTAATACTCCTTGCATTGATTACAAAGATCACAGGACATTTTAGTATCTTGGCAACCTGAGCAGTACTGCCTGTATCCCTGAGACTGTCAAACCCTTCATAGAGGCCTCTGACACCTTCAATGACTGCGAGGTCTGCTCCACCTTCTGCTTTACATGCATGTACGAAAGTATCAATTATATCCGTCTCATCCATCAGATATCCATCTATATTTCGTGCCTTTCTTCCAGTAATATCTGAATGATAGCTTGGATCTATATAATCCAGACCAACTTTGAAAGGCTGTACACTGTAGCCTCTGGAAACAAGAGCTGATAGGATCCCCATCATGATAGTTGTTTTACCGGAAGATGATCTGTCTGCTGATAGCAGTATTCTTGGAACAGAAACCATATCATCTGACTGGTCTTTGCTATCATCAAAATATTTTTCATTGAGTGTCAATTTGTTCAACTCACCTTGTAAGGCTGCGCAACTTTTCATCATCCATTGGGTCTGGATTTGAAGCTTTTTTCTGTGACATGATCTTTCTGGCAAGTTCCCTGTAAACATCTGCAATACTAGAGTCCGGTTCCTTCTCAATCACAGAGAAACCTTCACGCTCACAGTCCTGTACAATCTGCTCTTTTGGTATAAAAGCTATAAGTTCACTTCCAAGCTCTTCAGAAAACTTTTTAACAATTTCCCTCTCACGGCTTACATCACGGGAATTGCAGATGACTCCGCTAAGAGGAGTATTTATTTTATTCAGTCCTCTGCAAATATTGTTTGCAGCATAAAGTGGCATGTATTCTCCTGATGTCAAAACATATGCTTCGTTAACAAACCCTTTTTTGATAGGAGCTACAAACCCACCACAGACAATATCGCCAGGCACATCATAAATAATAAGATCCATTTCCTGATGGGCCTTTGAAACACTTTTTAGTTTTTGAATTGCAACAATAATACCTCTTCCTGCACATCCAATACCGGGTTCAGGACCACCAACTTCAACACACTTTACTCCATTGTACCCTTCAAAAATAATGTCTTCTTCCTGAATATCTACGCTCTCACGCAGTAGCCCCATAATAGTTGGAATTCGCTGTCCACCAAGCAGATTAATTGAAGAATCACTCTTTGGATCACAGCCAATGATCATTACTTTATATCCTTCATCTGCACATGCTGCGGCAATATTGGACGCGGTACTTGATTTTCCAATACCGCCCTTTCCATAAATTGCAATGATCTTCCTATTTTTCATGCAGCAAACTCCCGTTTTTTTGTGAATTTAATTCTTTTCCAATCTCTCTTAGAGTAGCACCAAATTCTGATTCTACAATAGAGCTGACACCAAGTGTTCTTGGATGCAGGTCTATCTCAACCACTACATGTTCGTGTCCCATCTCTTTTAGTGGGAGTACCTGTCTTGGACCGTTGGTAATAGATATTATCTCCATACCTGAGATAACGTCTGCTGGTATTGCATGGGGAACTCCTGCAATAATTGCAAAATCATAGTTACTATATTTTTCCCGGATCGCTTTTGTTATATATTTTCCTGTAATAGCATATTCATCCATTCCGCCAATAATCTCATGGATTTGAGTTCCATGCTTTTTAAAATCAGACATGATATTTCTGGCATGGCTACGGACTCTTGGAAGTCCCAATGTTTGATCAATGTTTGCCATATTTACAATATTGGACTCTACCTTCATCTGTTCTGCAATTTCATTTACAGCAAGTATGACATCTGCAAACATGTACCCGGTCTCTTTTTTAGCGTTCATTATGATTATTCCTTTCTTCCCTTCTTTAAGAAGATTCATAACACGCTTTGCAACACTGTATTTTACATCTCCCCTGGATGGAGCAAGATATGATTTACTTGCTGCACCATGCTTTTTTTCAATCTCTGTTGCTTCTTTGAGTATAATTTGTTGCCGTTGATATTCAGTATCGCTTATAAGACCTGCATCAGCTGCAGATTCAAGCGCCAGAAGGACTCCTTTCGTATTGTCCCGATATCCTGCGTGTACTTCAACTTCTATTACCGGTATGTTCAGACCAGCTTCTTCCACAGCATCATGAAGTTCTTCACCGATGATCATGCTTGCACATGTTCCCACAACTGCCATTGAACCCGGATTGAACATATCTGCAGCTTTTTTGATCAGTGATACAAGCTCATCATGTCCCCCAAATACGAATCCATTTTCATCAAGGGCTGTAGTTAGAACATGTACACCATCTTCTTCAAGAAGTCTGGCATGTTTGAAAGAGCATCCTGCTGGTCCGTGCAAAATAGCAACATCCACATCAAGATCTCGAAGTGTGTACAGAGCTGCAACAATAGAACTTGGACGTGGATGGATAATAGATATCTGATCTGTTTTCATTTTATCGCCTGTAGTTGATTAATATAAGAGTTATCTGAAACATTTCACACAGGAAACTATAATGTCTCCATCATCTGAAATTCTGGATGCCTCATTGAGACCTTCCTCAAAACCTAATACATAAATCACATCTTTGTGATCAACTGGCATCATACGTCCGCCAATAAGTATCAGTTTATCGATCATGTTACCATGCCTTTTTATAAACTTTGAAACATCTTCAGGATCCAGTCCCTCACATACCTGTGCGGATTCTTCACCCAGCAGCATTACTATATTTTTTTTATTTTTTATTCCAAGCGCATATCTGAGTGCCTTCTCAGCAAGGACTATGTTCATACCTGAATTAGAGTTATCTATAAGTGTCCTACCATCAAGATCATATTTCTGCATCCTGCCGGATATGCCTGAAAAACCACTGATGCATAGCTGAATCATTTTACTTTCGATGCCCATAGCAATTGAAGCTGTGATTGCTGCTGCCATTGCTATTGTATATGAGGATGGATCATACCCCCCTTGAACAGGAATAGTAAGATAATGCTGGTCCAGATAATTAATTATTATCCTGTTATCCTGCAGATAAATATTAGCATCAGCTTTCTGGTCGTAAGTAGTACTGAAAGTTATCATTTCCTGACATGATCCGTTTGATATCTCAGTACATTTTACGGTATCCAATGCTGCATTATTAATACACAATACTCTTTTTTTTCTGCAACATGCATTTTCGATAATCTGCATTTTAGCACTGCTTGCCTGTTTCTTTCCTGCAGCTATCTTATAATCTGGATGTGTTGTAGTAAGGATGCCTAAATCACTGTAGCCTGTGCCTCCTATAGAAACCTCAAATATGTATATATCCGGGATGAAGTTGTTAGATATTGAAATATCCACAGCTTCCAAAATGCTTGCAGGTGTTATGCTAAGTCCTTTATGAATCACTTTGCAGTTCCCTGATGTCCAGTATTCCAATCCTCGGGAGGTATGAAGGATAACATCTCCCTGGCGGGACAGAATGTCAGCAAGCATTGTTGATGTACTTGTCTTTGCCTGTGCTCCTGTAATTTCAATTACTGTCGCTTTTTCCAGTTTTTTTTCTTCTGCCAGTATTTCTGCCACGATTCTGTGATGGGATATTATTTTTTTTCCGGCAGCTTTCGCCTGTTTAAGTAGAATATAATCTGGATCAAGATGTACAGGAGATACAACAGTATCTATGTTTTCAATATCAGGTGGATCTGATGATACGCCTATGTTGTATATGCTGAGCAGCTCTGACTTTACGCTGTCTGTGACTGTCTGGTATACATCCACTGCATATACACCAAATCCAAGCAGGGATAGCTTTTTAGCAATAGCAATACCGCCGTGTGTAAGGTCAAGCACAGCGATATTCTTTCCTGTTTCATTCATAAAGTACTGTTTAAAGGACTTCCTGGGCTCTGGTATATACAAGGTCTGCAATCAGTTCATGATTTCCAAGGGGTTTTCCATAAAGTAAGGGTACTTCTTTTCCATCTACTTCAACAGATCCTTTTTGTGTTTCTGGATCTAACTGTAAGATTGCCGGGATATCTTTAGTTATATGAACTCCCGATGCAAGGAATACTGGAACTGCAACAATTTTTGTAACACCGGTACCATCAAATGCTTTCAGTGCCTCTTCAACAGAAGGGCCACAGTGTTCCATAAATCCAGCCCTTACAACAACATTTTCATATTTTTCGGCAATATTATTGGCTATCGATGTAACCACTTCTTTGTTATAAGGTAATCTACTTCCGTGTCCAATAGCTAAAATTCCTATTTTTTCAGTCATTTGTATACCTCTTATAATTGAGTACTGATAACACAAATATATTATTTTGTGTTACTACAATATGTATTTTTAGTGGTCAGTCATTTGATATAACACTTTTGAATATATTCATACCTATACATCCTGACCGATGTCTTTGTTTACACCAGTGTTTTGTGCACTGTATAAATTGTCATAAAACTGCTAAAAGTTGCACTAGATTCAATTGCTTATTTTTAAGAATATAATTAGAAATTAATGTATCTGATTCATAATGCAATCTGATACAATATTCAAAAAAATTGTAAAAAATAGCATACTGTCTGTTAATTATATAATACAATCATACTGGCTCATAATCCCCGTCATCTTCCTTGTAACTGTCTGCTCCGACCATTGCAGCAGAAATTGAGTCTATGCCATCCATCAGCTCAGCCACAGGACCATACTGTACATCTTCAAGCAGTGATTCTGGCAACTTTGCACCTGCAAGAACGGATGCCCCAATCTCGGCTACATATCTGAATACGGAATCAATATCATCCTGTTCTTCAGATTCAACTGCAGCTTTGAAGAGCTCTTCAATATTTGCGTCTTTTTCATACGATCCATTGATATAACATTCACAAGCAGCCAGTGCCCCCATCAGTGAAGTTTGTATTGAATCAAACATCATATCGATGTCTTCTGAGATTGGCTCAATTTCTTCAAGAACAATATCCTTTATCTGTGAAAGAATATGTAATGCCTCCCTCTGGGAGACTGCATCTCTCTCAAATTTTGCAATTACCTTAAGGCATGCAAGAATTACATCATCCTGCATATTGACAAGTAGTAATCCTGTATCATCCAATTCCCCGGATTCTTCGTTGGTGAGTTTCAGATCTGCTTCCTTGACCTTGTTTATCCAGTTATTCCATCGTTTTTTTGTGTAGAATTCTTGATGAATCTGCTCTTCAACCATAAAAATCACATTTATATCCCAATTTATTCTATAATAAATAATTCATTTTGGAGCTTTTATTCTATATGATCCACATATTCTGACATTTGTACTAGCTTAAATATATTAGACCTGCAATTTCACTTTTTTGAGAGGATATCCTTTTTTGCATTCGTCTTCAACACTTTTAAGAACTTCAACTATAGTACATTTATCCCCGTTCTTAATAGATTTTGGATGGCAGATCTGATATAGTTTGCAGCTAACTTCATTGCATTTAGGTGATTCATATAAAAGCTTAGAACTGTTCACAGCCTTTCTTGATTGCACAGTTGCTACAACAGGTGCTTTTGTAACTTCTATGGGCAATACTCCAACATCATGAACCTGGCAGTCATGTAATACACCATCTCTTACTTTGGTTATCCTGTAATTTCTGCCTTTCTCAAGTCTTGTACAGATGTTCTTAAGTTTACACTGACTGCATTCTGCAGATTCTCCTTCAAATATGAATTCAAGCCCTTCTTTTGCAAGCCGTGATCCGATAAGTGTTATTATTGTGTCATTATTGGTCATATTATACACCACTTTTGCCTTTATTTGATTACTTTTGTAATCTTTGCAACCTTTTCTGCTGCTGATGGGGTTAAACCTGATCCCAATATTGTATATCTCTGTGGTCTGATTGTGTGTGCAACAAGAAGCGCTTCCAATATATATTTATCTTCAATACCCAACTCTTCAGCACTTACCGGCACCCGGAGGGTTTTTAATACTTCCCTGATGTTGCGCCAGTCTCCACCATGAAGATACATCATCATAATAGTTCCAACGGCACACTGTTCCCCATGATGGGCACAGACAGGCGACACCATGTCAAGTGCATGACTGAACATGTGCTCTGATCCTGAAGCGGGTCTGGATGATCCTGCTGTACTCATGGCAACACCACTGGATACAAGTGCCTTTACCACAATTCTTGCAGAACTTTCCAGATCAGGTTTTATTGATTCAGCTGAGTCTATCAGGATTTTTGCTGTCATGCGAGAAAGTGCAGCAGCATATTCACTGAAGGAGACATTTCTGAGTCTATGTGCCAGTTCCCAGTCCAGAACCGCAGTGTAATTTGAAATAATGTCTCCACATCCTGCTGCAAGAAGCCTGTAAGGAGCCCTTGCAATTATTTCAGTATCTGCTACTACTGCCATTGGAGAGTTTGCCTGAACAGATGTCGTTTTTTCTCCATTTGAAATGGATGCTCTTGAAGATACAATTCCGTCATGTGAAGCTGCGGTTGGAATGCTTAGATAGGGAATACCCAGTTTTGTAGCGGCCAGTTTTGCCACATCAATGGACTTACCTCCTCCCACACCAAGTAAATAATTACTTCTGTTTTGAACTGCCTGTTCTATCACAGCTTCTACCTGCTCCATTGTTGCAGATTTTGAAATCATGATGTCAGTATCTCGTCCACATTGTTCCAGCAGATCATGGACTATTTCACCTGCTATTTTATTTGTGGTCTTACCGGTTACTATTGTAGCAGGCCCGGACAGTTTCAGATCATCACAAACATCCGCAACTTCATTGATGACACCATGCCCTACAACCACATTTCTTGGAAGCTGCATCCATTTTCTTTTGATATCTTTTTCTTTATTCACTATGATACCTGCACATAGATGATGTTCAATATAATTGCAATGCCAGAATTACCAGCAGATATATCACTGGATTAATTTATGCTATTTTTTTAATGAATATCTACAGTGGATAATGTCCTGTCCATAAATTTAATGGAAGGCTTTGTTAAATTGATTAAATTCATATACGAATCACTGTTATTCTATACTAATGAATTCACTTATAGATAAAATTATTCAATTCCTCAATACATATTATATTGATCCGATCAGATACGATACCGGCTATAATATAGTAAATACTCTCACATGGGCCATAATTCTGGGAATCTCAATATTTGGTGTCATTAAGATTCTTAAGAGACTTGATATCAGGATTGATAATCAATTCATAATGGCGCTGCTCCCCTTTGTATTTGCAGGTGCATCTTTCAGGGTAGTTGAAGATGCCGGTGTAGTGGATCCTCCATTAAGCTATTTGCTCATAACTCCGAACATATATTTTTTAGTTTTCATTGTAACTCTGACATTCCTGGTCATTTCAAAAAAGATGGAGATCATGGGATGGATCAGAGACTACAGGACCCCATTTGTTCTGGCAGGATCTGTATGGTTTATACTTAACATATCCACCCTGTTCTTTGTTGCAACGGTATCAGTACCTCTAGCGCCTTTGTTTGTTGTTATTTCTGCAACCGCGATTTCTTATGCAATATACTGGATATTTTGCAAAAGTGGATCTGTGATGTTTTGTTCCGGGATAAATATTGCATTAATATGGTCCCATCTTCTTGATGCAAGCTCCACGTACATAGGTATTGATTTTTTTGGATACCAGGAAAAGCATGTTGTACCTGCATACCTTATTGAGGTCACAAACACTGCCCTTGTGATGTACCCTCTCAAAATATTTACAATAATACTAATTATATATGTCCTTGATACATATATATCTGAAAAGGAAGAGGCTGAGCTGAAGAACATAGTTAAAATGGTGATAATTATACTTGGTCTCTCGCCAGCCATTAGAAATACTCTTAGAATAACATTTGGTATATGAATATGGTATATGAAAAATATTTTCAGGAAAAGGAATATCTGAAATCCTTTCGAATACAATTGATACTGATAACAGCTGTTTTTATAGTTTCGGCTATAGCTGGATATATTTATGCGTCTTTAAGTCCGGAATTTGCATCAGCAGCAATGGGTGAACTTGACCAGCTGGTTGAAATAATAGAGGATCTTCCACTACTGGGGATAATGCTCTTTATATTTTTCAATAATGCGATTAAAAGTCTATTTGCTCTTGTGATGGGTGTTGCTTTTGGTATCATTCCACTGTTATTTATTGCATATAATGGAGTGATACTTGGTGTTGTTGTTCAGGTGATTGCTGCTGAAAGAGGCTTCATGTTTGTAGTTGCAGGTATTCTGCCGCATGGAATCATAGAGCTGCCTGTTGTTCTTATTTCATCTGCTATAGGTATGAAAGCAGGGTATGAGACACTCAAAGCAGTGTCCGGTAAGGATGCAAATATTAAGGAAGAACTGGTCAAAGGGATAAGATTTTATATGAAGTGGATAGTCCCCCTTCTGTTTGTTGCTGCAGTTATTGAGACATTCATAACTCCTTTGTTTATATTCATGACTGGAATTTGAAATAATCATGGATCTAAGCTTTTCCTGCAGATTTTATTCCTAGATAGATCAATTCAATTTAACCGGATACTAATAAATCAATGAGGATATGTATATGATCGATAGAAAAGAGATTATTGATATCACAAAAGATTATGATACAGAAAACATAAATGTAGGATCTGTTGCATCACATTCCGCTTTAGATATTTTTGATGGTGCTGTTGAAGAAGGGTTCAGAACTCTGGCCATCTGTCAATATGGACGGGAGAAGACATATTCTCATTATTTCAGAGCGCAAAGGGAAAGCAATGGGAAATTATGTCGTGGTGTGGTGGATGATTCCATATGTTTTGATCACTTCAGGGAAATAACAGCTTCTCAGAATCAGCAAAAACTCATTTCAGAAAACACTCTTTTTATCCCCAATCGTTCATTTACTTCTTATTGTGGAATAGAGGATATAGAAAATGATTTCAGAGTTCCGCTGGTAGGCAGCAGGAACATGCTGAGAAGTGAGGAACGTGGTATTGACCGTGACTATTACTGGTTGCTTGAAAAAGCAAACCTTCCATATCCTGAGAGGATCGAGAATCCTGAGGATATCGACACTCTTGTGATGGTCAAATTGCCACATGCGACTAAAAAACTTGAACGTGGTTTTTTTACTGCCGGCACATACAGGGAATATATGGAAAAGGCAGAGTCTCTTCTCAAACAGGGGACAATAACCAGAGATGATCTGGATAATGCCCGGATTGAAGAGTATATAATCGGACCTGTTTTTAATTTTGATATGTTCTATTCTCCTATTGAAGAGAATATGAGTAAACTTGAAATACTGGGTGTTGATTGGAGATTTGAGACCAGCCTGGATGGACATGTACGACTTCCAGCTCCCCAGCAGATGAACTTATCTGAAAAGCAGCTTACTCCTGAATATACCGTCTGCGGGCACAATACTGCAACACTAAGAGAGTCTCTTCTGGAAGAGGTATTTAACCTGAGCGAAAAGTACGTAAAGGCTTCACAGAAACATTACAAGCCTGGAATAATAGGCCCCTTCTGTCTTCAGACATGTGTTGATAAAGATCTTAATTTTTATATTTATGATGTTGCCCCCCGTGTAGGAGGAGGTACAAACGTACATATGTCAGTAGGTCATCCATATGGGAATACTCTCTGGAGAAAGCCAATGAGCACCGGACGTCGCCTTGCATTTGAAATAAGAAGGGCTATTGAAATGGATAAGCTTGATCAGATAGTTACCTGATAATCATGCTTAGTCTGATCACCTGCTTTGCTTTTTATTTTTAATATCTCGGTCAACACCTTTTCCTGTCCTGAGTTGTATCTGGCGAAGATACCAGAAGCAAAGTGCATAAATACATTAATAGTGTAGAGTCCATTCTTCGAAACCACTTATATATTATGAATAACATGATTACACAAACTTTAAAAATAAACACTGGTGTGTTATGATTGCATAGTTTATTTCATATAATTATTTCATTTACCCAACCAGGGAGGGAAACTAAAAATTGAGTCAACCTTGTGTTAATATAGGCATGGTAGGACATGTCGATCATGGAAAAACTACCTTAGTTAAAGCACTGTCCGGCGTATGGACAGATACTCACAGTGAAGAGATGAAACGTGGCATATCCATCCGCCTTGGTTATGCAGATACGACATTCAGGAAATGTCCTGAATGCGGGTTACCAGGTGGATATACTGTTTCAAATAAGTGCGACCAATGCGAAGCAGAAACTGAAGAGGTAAGGACGGTATCTTTTGTAGATTCTCCAGGCCATGAAACTCTAATGGCCACAATGCTTTCAGGCGCAGCTATCATGGATGGAGCCATACTGGTAATCGCTGCGAACGAGGAATGTCCTCAGCCGCAGACAAAGGAACACCTGATGGCACTTAATATCATAGGTAAAAAAAATATAGTTATCGTACAGAACAAAATAGATCTTGTTTCAAGGGAGAAACTGATCGAGCATTACAAACAGATAAAGGAATTTGTGAAGGGCACAGTTGCAGAAAATGCACCAATAATCCCTATATCAGCCCAGCAGAACACAAACATAGATGCACTGATTGCAGCTGTTGAGGATATAATACCCACACCTGTCTATAAAATGGATCGTCCTTCTCAGATGTTAATTGCCAGGTCTTTTGATATAAATAAGCCCGGTGCGCCAATTGATCGAATTGCAGGCGGAGTTGTTGGAGGAACCCTTACAGAAGGTGTTCTTCATGCTGATGATGAACTGGAGATACGTCCAGGGAGAAAGGTAGAAAGTGAAGGAACAACCAAATGGATTCCAATAACAACTCTGGTTACTGAGATATTTGCAGGCAGGCACAAAGTAAAAGAAGCAACACCAGGTGGACTTCTGGCAGTTGGTACTAAACTTGATCCTACACTTACAAAAAGTGATACTTTAACCGGACAGGTGGCTGGTAAGCCAGGAACTCTTCCTCCGACACATCATCAATTTACCCTTGAGCTGCATCTGCTTGAGAGGGTTGTTGGAGTAATTGACGAGGAAGATATTGGAGTTATAAAGACATCTGAACCACTTATGCTGAATGTCGGAACTGCTACTACTGTAGGTGTTGTTTCCAGTGCCAGAGGTGATGTAGCAGAGGTCAAGCTCAAAAGACCGGTCTGCGCCAGAATCGGATCGACTGTTGCCATCAGCAGGCGTATTGGAGCAAGATGGCGACTTATAGGAATGGGAGTAATCACAGATTGAAAGTAATTATTGATACAAATGGCCTGATGATCCCTGCTCAGTTCAATGTGGATATTTTTGATGAACTTATCCGAATTGGTTATGATGATTTTATTGTCCCAAAGGCAGTAATTGAAGAACTCGAAATCTTAAATAAAAAAGCAAAAGGCACAGACCGAACTGCTGCAAAGATTGCAAAGTCGCTATCAGGAAGATGCAGGTTAGTAGATATCACCGGAAATGCAGATGATGTGATAGAAGAACTTGCATTTGAAATGGATGCTGATGTACTGACCAATGACATCGAATTGAAGAAAAAACTTATCAGCAGAGGAATACGGGTCGTTTACCTGCGTCAGAAAAATTGCCTTGCTACAACCTGATACATGTAAGCCAACCTCAAAATTGAAATATCAATACAGAATTAATTCAGAAATATTAAACTTGCTGGAGAAGAACCGATGTATAAGAGGATGAAACTTATCGATACTGTTCGCATCGCACCGGACCTACTGGGTGAAGATGTCAAAAAATGCGTAAAAAACGAACTAAAGAAGAACCTGGAAGGCAGAGTCGATAAAAAAATCGGTGCCATAGTAGCTGTTACAAATGTGGAAAAGATTGGTGAAGGCCATATCCTGGTAGGTGATGGGGCAATATACTATGATGTCACCTTTGAAGCCATTACATTTTTACCACAGATACAGGAGGTAATTGAAGGACAGGTTGTTGAGATTGTTGAATTTGGAGCCTTTGTGAGCATTGGGCCAATGGATGGATTGCTGCATGTCAGCCAGATTACTGATGAATTCATGTCATATGATGGAAAGAATGGCAGACTGATCAGTAAGAATAGTGGTAAGGCTCTTTCAGAAGGGGACCGCATACGTGGTCGCATTGTGGCTGTAAGTATCAATGAAAGGGAACCACGAGATAGCAAAATAGGTCTTACTATGCGTCAACATTCACTGGGCAAGTATGAATGGCTTGAGGAAGAGAGAAATAAGAATTTGAATAAGAAAGAGTGAACCTAACATAACTGGAGAAATAATATGGCCGAAATGGTATGCAGAGAGTGTCACAGAATACTGAAGGGACAAACCTGTCCGGTATGTGGTTCTGGTAATCTCAGCTCAGACTGGAGTGGCATGGTTATAATAATCGATCCCAAGCGATCCGAAATTGCAAAAAAGATTGGAATAGAAACTCCTGACAGGTATGCATTGAAGGTGCGATAATTTGGGTGAAAAGATCATACTGCCACCAGAATTCCGCCCTCTTCTTAGAGTACCATTTGGAACTCTTTTTACCGGTGATGGCAGGGACACAATCCAGAAAGTACTGGAATGTATGGGAAATCCCACAAAACTTATATCTGTAGGAGATGTTACTACATTTCATTTACTCGATTCAGGTATTATACCTGATATCTGTATAGTTGATGACAGAACAAAACGAGAACCTGCTTCAGAGAAAGTTGTAAGTGGAACCCGCCATACAGGATTTAAAGAAATCACGGTAACCAATCCTGCCGGAATCATAACCGAAGATTTAATAAATGTTATTAATTATGCATTTGAATCTGATCAAAACATCCGAATATTCGTATATGGTGAAGAGGATCTTGCGGCTCTACCCTCAATATTGATGGCCCCTATCTGTTCGGTAGTACTCTATGGTCAGCCCGGTGAAGGTATAGTTATGGTCAAGATTACCCGGCCCAAAAAAATTGAAATTCAGAAGTTGATAGATTCTATTATTGAACAACCAGAAAATAAAGATAAGTTGCATAGTAATATTTGGAGGAAACTGAATGGACATTAGCATTAAAGAGGATAAGAATAATGCGCTTTTACACAGGCGAGAATTGAATTTCGTAGCTTCATATGACGGCGCAACCCCTAAAAGAATCGATGTGAGAAACAAACTTGCTGCCATGCTCAATATTGATTCTGAACTGGTGGTAATTCAGAGTATAACCAACATGTTTGGAAAACAGGAAGCTTCAGGATATGCAAAAGTCTATGAAGATGCAGATTATATGAAGAAAATCGAAAGTAAACATATTTTAAACCGAAATACCGTGCCTGAAGAAGCAGAAGCTGGAGAGGCAGGTTCTGAATAAGGTGTTTTTAATGTCAGTCAAGAACTATTATAAAGTAAGTGGCGAAAGCATAGAAAGGCTCAGACAGTTCTGTCCAAGATGCGGTCAGGGTGTATTCCTGGCAGAACACAAGAACAGACTCACCTGTGGTAAATGCGGTTATACAGAATTTAAAAAGTGAATTTTGAAATTTTGCATCACGGATGTAGATTTTGTGATGCATTTTCAATTATTTCTATTTTGCCTTCATGATCAATTCTAAATATGCTTTGATCCCTACTTATGTTATTTGAGTCATCAAACGGTATATTTAATGCAAAGTAATAAATACGTGCATATACAGGTTGACATTAATAATGTAAAAACGGAGTTCTGAGTTGATCGGAAAATATACTTTATTTTCTCTGATTGTATTTCTTGTACTGCTTTGCATTTTTACAGCTACAGCTATAACTGTTGAAAGACTTGTCTAGGAATCATCAGGTACCGGCTCATCTGGTTCCGGAGGGGGTACATCAGAGGAATTTGATAACATCCAGCTTATGGATGTTTCAAGAGTTTTTGTAGTCAGGGATGCAGATGTAGCTTTCAATTATTTCCGACCTGGAAATGTGATCATTAGTGTGGGTACGGTCACTGACCAGTGCAGGCCAGATTACAGCAACTGTAGAAATTCTAAATTATAAATCAAATCTTGCAAAAATGATCCCGAAGGAATTGTATACCAGTATGTGAATATCTGGGTTGGAAACCATGGTTATTCAGGATATATCAGGAAAAGACGCTAAATATACTTTGACAAATATGAAATATATGATCATAAAAGGAGAACTATTGATTGAGTACCGTTGTTCTTGGAATTGAAGGGACTGCATGGAATCTTAGTGCTGCCCTTGTTAATGAAAGCGATGTTATAGCTGAGATAACCCAGACGTATAAGCCTGAGAAAGGTGGAATACATCCACGTGAAGCTGCCCAGCATCATGCAAAACATGCTTCATCAGTTATTGAACGGTTGCTGGAGAAGGGTAAAATGGAAGGTGTCCGTATAAATGATATTTCTGGGATCGCATTTTCACAGGGTCCTGGACTTGGACAGTGTCTTAGAACGGTTGCAACTGCAGCTCGTGCCCTTTCAATATCTTTGAATGTTCCACTTATTGGTGTAAATCACTGTATTGCTCATATTGAGGTTGGCAGGTGGAAGACTCCCTGTGAGGATCCTGTTGTTCTTTATGTAAGCGGTGCCAATTCTCAGGTTTTAGGATATCGTGGAGGTCGATACAGGATATTTGGAGAAACACTGGATATTGGTATTGGTAATGCGCTGGACAAGTTTGCACGAAATGTAAATCTGAGTCATCCAGGCGGGCCAAAGATAGAAGAATATGCAAATCTTTCAGATAACTATATCTCAATGCCCTATGTGGTCAAGGGGATGGATTTTTCATTTTCCGGGATATCAACAGCTGCAACAGATGCCCTCAGCAGAGCGCCGCTCGAAGATGTTTGCTATTCTCTACAGGAAACTGCATTTGCCATGCTTGTGGAGGTAAGTGAGCGTGCACTTGCACATACTGGTAAAAATGAGCTACTCCTGGCAGGAGGTGTTGGTGCCAATATGCGGCTTCGTGAAATGCTCAATACCATGTGTGAGGAGAGGGGAGTAAAATTCTATGTGCCAGAAAAAAGATTTATGGGAGATAATGGTGCAATGATCGCATACACCGGACTCCTGATGCTGAAATCAGGGATCACTACGCCCCTGGATAAATCTCATGTGAATCCAAATTTCAGACCGGATACTGTAGATGTTAGATGGGTCGAAGAAGCTGGGGATAATGATCTACATATGGTTAAAGGGCCTGCATCCGGTGCTGAGGCTCTTGTAAGACTTGAGGATAATTATATTATCAAGGAAAGGATTCCTAAAAAATATCGTCTTCCTGTCCTGGATGAACGAATACGCCAGGAGAGAACACGTGCAGAAGCTCGCTTGATTTCTGAAGCCCGAAGATGTGGTGTACCTACTCCTATTATTCGTGATATTCAGAACTTTAGCATTAAAATGGAATATATAGAAGGTACAATGCTGAAGCATGTGATAGATTGCAGACTTGCAGAAAAAGCGGGCGAGATCATAGGTAAAATGCATGAATGTGGAATCATACACGGTGATCTGACCACTTCAAACATATTGTTTCACGAGGAAAAAAACAGACTGTATATTATTGATTTCGGGTTAGCTTATATAAATCCGGGAATTGAGGCTAAAGGTGTTGATGTGCATGTATTGTTCCAGACATTTGAAAGTACACATGATAATCATGAAAGTCTGATCCGTTCATTTTGCAGGGGCTACAGAAAAACCTGCAGCCATGCAGAGAAAATTATTTCAAGAGTAAGTGAAATTAAGAAGAGGGGAAGATATGCGTAAGATAGTTTTTGTTACAGGAAATAAAGGCAAATATCTTGAAGTGAAAGAAATTTTTTCAGTCAAGAACATAGAAGTGATCCAGAATACTGACGGATATCCTGAATTACAGTATGATGATCTTGAACCAATTGCTGCCTATGGGGCAAAATGGGCTGCTGAACAGTTTAAGATGCCTGTAATGGTGGATGATTCCGGGCTCTTCATTGACACTCTTAATGGTTTCCCGGGTCCGTATTCTGCTTTTGTGGAAAAGCATCTGGGAAATCTAGGAATTCTGAAATTGATGGAGAATGAAAAGAACAGAAAAGCAGCATTCAAATCTGTCATTGGATACTGTGAACCTGGTATTGAATCAACGGTATTTACAGGGAGTGTTGAAGGTCAGATAGCTCATGAAGAACGTGGAAATGAGGGTTTTGGTTTTGATCCCATATTTGAATATAAGGGAAGAACGTTTGCTGAAATGGGTAATGAGGAAAAGAATTTAGTATCTCATAGAAGAAGGGCACTGGACAAGTTCTATGAATGGTTAGACTGATACATTCCAGGAGGTATCTTTGTCGGAAAACTTTCTTTATTTTTCCACGATTGCAGGGGTATTGATACAGTTCCCCTCAAACTCATTATATACATCTCAATTGCTGCAGTTGTTATGACAATGGTGGCAGTATCCTGGAGTAATGTAGCTCCTGTTGTAGAAGAGATCAAAATCGATCGCGAGATATCTGTTGCAGCACTTGAAATTGAATCGATTCAGAACAAAATTGCAAGGGATCTCAGTGATCCTCGCTATTCTGATGGTTCCATATGTGTCATTGAACTTGATTTTCCCGAGAAGGTGAGATATGTAGGGCTTGGAGTGGATCCTGACCCCAGAAATTGTGGAAATATTGATGGGGAATGGTTAATTCTGAACAGTACGATTGTCTATGCTCTTGAAAACGGTGCTAAAAAGAAAATATTCCTAAAAACTGATGATGTTCAGTTCAGACCAGGTTTTCTAAATAAAAATGGAGAATGGGTTCTTGATTCGGATGGCTCATCACGTAACCATGATATGGGAGTAGTTATTGAAAATCCTTCTGGAAAGTATTATTTTGAACTGGTTTTTACCAACAGGACATATACAATGGCACGGTTTTAATGATAAATAGGCTGAACTGCGATTCCTTCTACCTTATCAACACGATCAGTATTCCATCAAAATGGCTCGCACAGGAGCACCGTCACATCCACTTATCTTCATGGGCAGGGCAATAAAAAAATATATTCCTTCTTCTACTTCTGCCAAATTCAGAGATTCAATGATGTAAATATTATTTTTTAGCAAAAGCTGGTGAACATCCATTGAATTTGAAATATCCACAGACATGCAGCTGGTGCCAATTATCCTGAAATCCTGATGTACTATCCATTCCCATGTATCTATGTCAATTGATATTGTTGGACAATTATTTCCCGAATTTAACAGGAGTATTTCAGGAGTTGAGGAGTGGTCAAAACCCTGCAGTTTTTCATGAAGAATCCTGGAATTGACTGGTTTATTTTCATATGAGGATATGTCCAGTACTGCAGCTTCTCCAATAAGCTCTTCAAGCAATATGTCGTCAGTTGAGCCTCCTTCAGGAAACACATGTGAGGGTACGTCAATGTGTGTTCCTGTGTGACTTCCAATAAATATACTGGATATTTTGAAACCATCTGATTCTATTGAAGTGATGGGTTCAATAGCAGGTTCAGGATCACCCGGATATACAGGAGTGGAATTTGAAATTGGAGTGGAAATATCTATTATTTTTCTTTTCATGAATTCACTTGTTATGTGTATTTTTGTGATCTACAATGTAAGCTCAGGTGCCTTTCATCTTTTCCTGATAAAGCGTTTTGAATTGGCAAGTACTTTTTCGGCTTCCCTTTCTGTAAGGCCTGAACCCATAGCTATCATTTTCGCCTGATTGGATGTGATCAGGTCCCCGGGTGCATGTGCATCGGTGTTAACTACCAGCTCAGCTCCTGTTTCCTTACCAATTCTTGCAACATGTCCATTGGTTTTGTTATGTCCGTTCCTGGAAGTTATTTCCAGACATATCCCGTTATCTGCTGCTTTTTGTGCATCTTCTGCAGTGATCAGTCCCGGGTGGGACAGGATATCAACGTCGGGGATATTAACGACTGCAGAGTTTGTTCCAGGTGCAACCGGTTCTGAAATAGTTTCACCATGAACCACCACGATTTCAGCACCAAGTTGTCTGGCCATTCGTACCATTGGAGCAATTTTGGAGGGTGGGATGTGTGTCAGCTCAACGCCAACCAGTATGTCAATGTCCATTACATCCTCCAGATAACGTGCTTTTTCTGCAGCTGATATTACCTGTTCAATATTGGAATAGTCCGTATGATCTGTTAATGCTATGGCAGTGTATCCTTTTATCTGGGCTCTTCTTATAAGTTCGCTTGGGATAAGCTCCCCGTCACTGAAAACTGTATGGGTGTGCAGATCTATCATTGGTTCACCTTTATTGATTCTGTCTGATAAACAGAGCATATACTCTATTTCATACAATTGATTTGAATCTTTATATATAAAACTGGTAATTGTTTCATTATGCAACAGGTTTATGATTGAAAAATCAAATAGAAAAATACAAATGATAAAAAAATATTTTGGTTTAAATATCAGAGTATCTAAATTAATGTGAAAACCACAATTTTGATAAGTTATTTGGAAATTACCGGACGTTTATTGAGAGGGAACCGGATCATAACTGTAATGCATTCTACTTAATTTACCGTGCTGTGATGTAGATTGGATCAAGAATGATTATAATTTTATAGGTGTTATAGTAAGGAGAATTGGATGGCAGATCTACAACCAAAAGAAAGGCTGGGTCGAAGCCTTGGCTTTTTCCCCACTTTTGCAATCGGCACAGGTACAATGATCGGTGCAGGAATATTTGTACTTCCCGGAATAGCGACCTCATCTGCAGGGCCTGCGGCTATCATTTCTTTTATATTTGGTGGGATAATTTCAATGGCAACAGCCATCAGTATGGCTGAACTCGCAACAGGAATGCCGCGTGCAGGTGGTAGCTATTATTTTATCAGTCGTGCCATGGGAGCGGTGTTTGGTTCCATTATAGGCTTGGGTGCATGGCTTGCTCTTGTATTTAAAGGCTCTTTTGCTCTGGTTGGATTGGGGGACTATCTGTTTGTATTCCTGCCCATACCTGTATTAATAACAGCTTTCGTGGCGGGTCTCATTTTACTGCTTATAAACTACAGGGGTGCAAAAAGCAGCGGCTCTTTCCAGAATATAATTGTCATCACTTTGTTTGTTATACTCATTCTGGCTCTGTAGAAATCCTATTTTCCATTACCACTTCAACCTAATATTATAAAAAGGATGAGTCCCCTGTGTTTTTTTGCTAAACAAACAAAAACAACAGGGGATGAATGTTTTTGTCAGGAAAATACTTAAACTTTATTGATACAGCCATTGCTGTCTCAGGAAGATCTCATCTTCCATTGTATAGCAGTAAGTATTCTAAGAGAAAATATACTCAGCACCAGTTAATGACACTGGTTTTACTAAAAGAATACTTAAATGAGGACTATAGAAACTTCGTAGAACTCATTGAATTAATGGATAAGGTACAGAATAAAATTGGAATAAAGCAGGTACCACATTTTACAACATTACAGAAATTCATGAGTAGAATACCATCAGTATATTTTAACAGCATATTGAAACAAACTCTAAAACTCTTTTATTACCATGGTGAAAGAATATATCTTACTGCTATTGATTCAAGTGGATTTACAGGTGGACATTGTAGTTACTATTATTCAATGAGGACTGGAAAGAAAAGGAGATCATATCTAAAAACAAGTATAGCAATTGATACTGAGAAATTTATTGTTACTGGATTTAAGATCTCAAGTAAACCTGTACACGATACGAAACACGCACAAACATTGCTGAAGCAATGTCATAGACTTCGTCATTCAGAATACTATGTCCTGGATAAGGGGTATGACTCTGAACAAATTCATGTTCTCATACGAGAGAACATGAATTCAAGTCCTCTTATCCCTGTAAGACAGAGGAAAAGAAAGAAAATAAACGGCAAATACCGTAGGAAAATGGTTGAAGAGTTTGATGAGAAACTCTACCATTCGAGAAACCTGGTAGAAACAATGTTCTCAGTTCTAAAAAGAAAATATGGTGAAGAAATTAAGTCAAGAAAGTACAGAAACCAGGTAAAGGAAGTGAAATGTAAGATGTTAATACATAACATCGAAAGATATAACTCATTTACAATTATTATTTACATAAGGATTTCTACAGAGCCCTCATTCTTTTTATTTTAAAAGGGGCTCTGATGCTTGATACTTCTAAATTTGATCCATTTATGCCCTATGGATATAGTTCTATACTTGCCACGACAGGCCTGATATTTATTTCATATCTGGGTATTACGCAGTTAGCAGCCATTTCTGAAGAGGTGAAAGATCCTTCCAAGAATTTGCCAAGGGCGTTTATTGCTTCAGTTGCATCAGTCACACTGCTGTATACTGGGGTAATGATCGTAATCAATGGAATGCTACCTTTGGAAAAAGCAATTGTTACCAGCACTCCTCTTGTGGACGTGGCCGATTTAATGGCAGGATCAAGCGGACAGATAATTATTGTATTTGCAGGCCTGCTTGCTACTATATCAACTGCAAATGCAGCTATACTTGCATCTTCACGTTTTCCTTTTGCAATGGGAAGGGATGATCTGATGCCGAAATGGTTTGTTGAGATACATAGCAAGTATGATACTCCCTATAAGGCAATTCTGGTCACCGGCTTTGTTATGCTTCTGCTACTGTTGTTGTTCAATGTAGAGCAACTGGCAAAACTTGGCAGTACTTTCAATATTCTCATATTCGTACTGATAAATCTGTCAGCAGTAATACTTAGAAGAAGTTCAATGGAATGGTATAAACCTACATTTAAGGATCCTTTTTATCCACTAACACAGATAATCGGAATTTTAGGAAGCCTGATATTGCTTCCTTTGATTGGATTGATGCCGCTTGCATTTGCTCTTGCAGTTATAGCAGCGGGAATTGCATGGTACATGGTATATGGAAAAGAAAAAGCTATACCAAAATACAATGTTCTTGACCTGATTGAAAATACCGTGGTACCTGTAGAAACAACCTATGAGAAAATAAAGGTCCTTGTGCCACTGGCAAATCCTGAGCATGAAAAAGATCTACTTAAACTTGCAGACAAACTTGGTGATGAAATAGTGGGTCTTCATGTAATCCGGGTTCCAGGGCAGACCAGTCTTCTGGCTGCTCAGGAAGCATATCATGAGAATAAATTACAGATAAATAGCGAACTGGAAAGAAAGTTCCGGGAATGTATAAGATTACCTGAACACAAGCATGAATATATTGTTGCTTTTGATCACAGTGTATCAAATTCAATCATGGAACAATCAGAGATTGAAAAAGTAACTCTGATCGTAATGGGCTGGCATGAGGTTGACAGATTCCATCCATCAGCAGGAAATGTTGCCAACAAGGTACTGACAAGTGCAAAGAAGCATATAGTTATCCTTAAAGGATACATGCCTCCAGAGATAAAAACAATACTTGTAGCCTTCAATGCAAAGGACAATTCAAAGTACTGTCTGTATCTGGCAAAAAGGCTTGCAATGACTACCGGAGCACAGATCAAACTTCTTCGTATAATCAATCCGGATCTTAGTGCAGAGGAAAAACAGGAAAAAATAAAAGAGGCAAAGGAAGCGGCTCTGGATGAAGAGGGCTTTAATGTGGTTTATGAAATACAGGAGAAATATTCCACAGAAGATGCCATACTTGAAGCCGCAAATGAGCATGATATAATCATGATTGGGGATTCCAGCCAGAGATTTAAACGTGCTTTCCTGGGTACACTGCCGCAGAGGATAGCAAGACATACCAGAAAACCTGTAATAATAGTCAAGAGGTATAAACCCCTTTCAAAGGAAGGAATAAGTTCTATATTTGTGAAAATAAATTCGGTAAAAAACAGGTTCTTAAGAAAGCTTAAACTTAAGAATTAGTTTTGAACAGATTTATTTTCTCGACGGATCTGAAGGGTTATCCAATCTTTCAACCACGTCAGCGAAGGCAAAATTCGGTCTGACATCCCTTACTTTGACCCTGAGTTTTTCTCCTACCTCCGCATCTTTGACAAATACAACAAATCCATCAATAGAACCCACCCCGTCACCACTACTTCCCTTTGACTCGATCCTGACCTCGTATATATCTCCTCTCTTAACAGGGGTGGACAGCATCTTTTTACCTATTACATATATTTCTGCGCTCTGTGATCTTGAAGCTTCAGGATTATACGCCTTTGTATGAACAAATTCACTTTTCACCCTGTCAATAAATTCCTTGAACATGTCCCCCTGAAACACCTTAACTACAAAATTGCCTCCAGGGCGCAGTATTTTCTGGGAACATTCAAAAGCAGAATTTGCAAGGTCTATAGATCGGGCATGGTCAAGGCTCCAGTTTCCGGACATATTGGGCGCAGCATCGCATATTACAACATCAGCTCCATGTTCGCCTACAAGATCCAGAATCTTATTAACGGTACTTTCAGATGTTATATCGCCCTTAATGGTATCCACACTTTCTATAGGCTTGATTCGTCTAAGATCAACTCCCACAACCTTTCCGCCTGATAATTCTCTGGCAACCTGGAGCCAACCGCCAGGCGCAGCACCCAGATCTACGACTGTATCGTTTCTTTTTATTACATTGAACTTCTTATTTATTTGCTGAAGCTTATATGATGCACGTGACCTGTATCCATCGGATTTTGCAAGCCAGTAGTATCTATCTCTCTGATTTCGTGCCATGAGTCTCCATTATTGTATGTTGATATTTATATTGATTCTTTCAGACTTTCCAGTTTTGTACTTATGTTCATTAGCAGGGTTTCAATACTTTCAACTTCCTGGACATTTTCTATGTCTTCTATTAACCATGATTCGAAGTCATAGTACATATTCAGCAGTTCACTGTATTCATTTTCCAGATCTATTACATCTTTCTTTTCATAGTTGGTATTGTTCATTGAATCTGCTTTTTTATCAAGGAAGAACACTTTTTTATTCAATTCATCCAGGTATCGTATGGATATTTTATGCATGTCTATTTCTCTTCTCTCGATCTCAAGAATGTCAATAACCTCGCTGAGTTCAGGGGGGACTACAGGAAATGAACATGGCCCGTTTATGTAATAGGTCTGTGGTACATCTGAACTATCCAGGTTTTCATGTTCGTCCTTTATTTCAAAGGGGAATATAGTTTCTACCAGATGTCTATCCTTTGCGATCTGACACATACTTTCAATGTCAAATGATTCTCCAGAATATTCTCTTACAGAAGCAATTTCATCTGCGATTTTCTGGATCTCATCAGGTTTCAATGCTCCCAGAGTGTCAATTATTCCGCATAATTCTTCTTCTGAAATCATGGTATCTTACAATTTGTATAATTTAGCTATATGTCTATCATTTAGATAATATATCGTCGTCCACCAAGGGCTTTATGCAGTACCGAGTCAATATTGTGCTTTTCAATTTTGACTTCAATTCCTTTTTCCATAACTGGGATATCTGTATCCAGATTGGCTAAGGCATGCCTTATAAGCTGATGATCTCCTCCTGTAATGATATAGTCTATATCCATCTTAAACTCTTCACGCAATTTTTCATAAGCTCCATAAACCTTGTTCATATGATTATCGATCTCCTCATCTCTCAGGCGTTCAAACCTTCTCTGGCTGAATCCTCCTTTTGTATGCTTTGATTTTACACTGCTCCTGATGACCTGGTAACTGGCAAAATTTTCAGTATCTCCAAATCCCACAAAGGATTCTCCTGCACTCAGTATAAGGACACATATATTATAATTTGCCTTCAGCATATCTTTGATGATAGTCACATCAAATTTCTCACCTATCGACCATATGTATCTGGAAACCGGAAATGGGGGTAATAGAACTTCACGTACCATGCCTCTGGTATCATAGAAGAGAACGTATCCTGTAGCTGAATCAATTTTAGATAGCAGGCTCAAGCTTTTTTCGTCAATATAATGGAGGATCTCATCTGTTTCTTTTATATCTCCCGAAGACATTTCTGGCGGAAAATAAGCTGTCAGCAATGCCTGATTTCTGGATGAAACAGAACCTATCTGGTAGATATAATCATTGATCTGCTTTATTGTGAATGGTTCTACCTGTGAAAACCGTATACTGGCTGACTCCTTTTCCTTCAATTTTTCGATTTCATGTGTAAGTGACTCTATTCTGGTATTTGCATTGTTCAATTTTTCCTCTGCACTCTGCTTTGCAGCAATTGCACGCCTTGCATCCTCCTCGCGCTTGGTAAGCTGGGTACGATAACCTTTCAGGTCGATTTCCAGTTCCATTATGTTGGATTCCAGCTTTTCAATTACTCTTTCCAGTTCGTCCTTACCTGTAACCCTATCCATTACTGTGGTAAATTCGTTCTGAATATCTTCCAGCATTTTTCTATGGTAAGACATTGAAATTAATTATATTTTAATTGATTAAAAATATTATGAGAATCTGTACAATTTTAATATCATGATATGAAAATAATGGACAGATATTTTTATCATGAAATAAGGTTCCTAATATGAATAAACACCCCACACTATGGATTAAGGAAAACAAAGGCATCAGCCTTAAAGGAAAAACAGTTGTTCTTGCAGTTACTGGCAGCATAGCTGCGGTGCGTACCATTGAACTTTCCAGGGAACTGATAAGGCGGGGTGCGGATGTTTATGCGGTAACCACACCTGCGGCTGAGAGGATAATTCATCCCGATGCACTACATTATGCGACAGGCAACGAGGTAATTCGTGACATTACCGGAAAAGTGGAACATGTGCAATTTTGTGGGATGAATGGATGTGCCGATCTTCTGGTTATTGCTCCTGCGACCGCCAATACAATATCAAAGATTGCAGCTGGCATCGATGATACTCCAGTTACCACGTTTGCAACAACTGCAATTGGCTCCGGAATCTCTGTGATGCTGGTACCCGCAATGCATGAATCAATGTACTGTCATCCAGCTATTGTTGATAATCTTGATAAGTTGAGACTATGGGGAGTAACAATAATTGGTCCGCAAATGGAAGAGGGTATTGCAAAGATAGTTTCCAATGAGATGATAGTTCTTAATGCTGAGAGGATACTTGGGCCTGATACACTGTCTGGAAAAAGAATACTTATAACCAGCGGAACCACTGCTGAATTTCTGGATCCCATAAGAATACTAACTACTTTCGCGTCAGGAAAAACCGGTATTGAAATTGCACTTGAGGCTTTTAGAAGAGGGGCAGATGTAACAATTGTCCACATGAATAGGCTTGGTTTTGAAGGAATCAAAGAAATTTTAGTACAGACATCTCAACAGATGACGGATGCTGTTATGGAAGAGCTGGACCGCGAAGAATATGATATGCTGATCAGTGCTGCTGCTATCTCGGATTTTACAGTTGATATGAGCCCGGAAAAGATCAAGTCTGCAGACAACATTATCATTAAAATGAAACCTGCTGTAAAACTGATTGATAGGGTAAGACAGTCATTTCCTGATCTGGCAATAGCAGGGTTCAAGGCAGAAACAGGTCTATCTGCAGAACAATTACTTTCCAGGGCATGGGATAGAATGGATCAATCAAAACTTGATCTCATCGTTGCAAATGATGTTCTGGAAAGAGGGATGGGCACAGAAGATAATGAAGTTTATATCATGAGTGATAAAAGAGATGTAAAAAAAGTATCTGGTCTAAAGAGAACAATAGCTTCATCTCTACTGGATGAAGTGGAAAAATGCTTTCAGCAGAGGGATGATCTGAGTGAAGGAAATTAAACCACCCCGCTCCCGTGCATTTGCTCCCGGGCATATAACCGGTTTTTTCAAAGTCCATGAAAATGAGGACATCAGGTACAGGGGTTCTACAGGATGTGGAGTGGTTTTAAATGGCGGTATTGAAACCGAAGTGGTTCTGGATAATTCTATTGATAAGGTCCAGGTATGGTTGGATGGGGTGAAGGTTAAAGGAAAAACTATCCAATCAACAATAGAAATGCTTACAGATGAGGTTCTTCGAATTGAATGTAGGGCAGATATACCCGTTGGATATGGCTTTGGTGCATCGGGTGCAGGTTCAATTGGAACTGCACTTGCACTAAATGATGTTCTTTCATTGAATCTGTGTTCACGTAAACTTATTGAGGTTGCACATTCTGCAGAAGTAAAGAACCAAAGCGGACTTGGGGATGTGATTGCCCAGTCCCATGGCGGAGTTGTGATACGGAATATGCCTGGAACTGCCGGTATTTGCAATATTGACCAAATCCCATCTGCGGACCTTAAAGTATTCTGCGTAACAATGGGTAAAATCTATACGGAAGATGTTCTAAAAGACGCCGACCTTATAGGGATGATCAATTCTGAAGGCAAGAAGGCTTTTGATTCTCTATTAAAAGAGAGCACCATCAGTAACTTTATGAGGCAATCAGAGATATTTTCACGGGAGACCGGCCTGCTTGATACAAAAGCTCAGGATGTCATCGAGGCTGTCAGGGACGCAGGAGGTATGGCTTCCCAGGCAATGCTTGGAAACACAGTATTTGCAATTGCAGAATCTGCAGAATCGGAACAGGCAATTGTTGGAGCTATGATGGATTATGGTGATGTCCTTGTATACCGGATCAATCACTGTGTACCTCGGCTATTATGACACGGGTTTTCAGAGGTTTATGAATACTGGATTTAGAAGTGTATTAAATAATTATCTCTATATCGTTCAATACTTATAAAACATCATTGATGTTACTCTTACAAAGATAAAATATGGTTGATTAATATGTCCAGAATTCCACCAGATCATCCCAGATACCTTTCATTGGTTACAAGGGATAAAGTTGTTGAAGGAGTCAAAATTGGTATTACTGATATACATGGGCTGATAGCTCATGGCAGGGGCGAGACATTTGATTATCTGATAGGGGAAAAAACCACTGATATGGCTGCGTATGCCCAGAGGGCAGCTGTTGCCATGCTGTTGCTTGCTAAAAGACCTGTGATTTCAGTTAATGGGAATACTGCAGCCCTTGTACCGGACGAACTCGTTACACTTGCAGATATTACCCGGGCCAAACTTGAGGTAAATCTGTTTCACCGAAGTGAAGCACGTATCCATAAAATAATCCGGCATCTAAAATCCAGAGGGGCAGGTGTTGTTCTGGGGCATAAAGGAGATGCGCGCCTTGATCTTTCTCATGGAAGGGCAATTGTGGATAAGGATGGTATATACAGTGCAGATGTAATGCTGGTGCCTCTGGAAGATGGTGACAGGTGCCAGACTCTTGTGAATATGGATAAAAAGGTCATTGCCATTGATTTGAATCCATTATCAAGGACTTCTCTATCAGCTACAGTGTCCATTGTGGACAATATTATACGCTCAATTCCAAATATGATTCAGTTTGCCAGAGATATGAAAGAAGTTGAACCTTATAGACTTCAGAAAGTTGTGGATCTATATGATAATAGGAAGGTACTCTCTTCAGCTATGTATGAAATAAATGAAACCCTCAAAAACGAAGCTGTTAGACAGGGAATACCCTGGAACAATTTCCCTGAAAATGAATAGAATTCTTTATAGGAATCATCTCTGGTTATAGACATAAAGGAGACTAACTAATGGCAGATATTATTATAGAGAACGGAACTGTTCTGACAATGGACCCTGCAAATGAACACACCCTCAAAGAAGGAACGGTTGTAATTGAAGATGGTCTGATAAAAGATATATCATTATCAACCAATGAAAGGGCAGATACTGTAATAGATGCTTCTGGATGTGTGGTAATGCCTGGACTTATAAATACTCACACACATGCAGGAATGACATTACTAAGGGGCTATGCAGACGATATGGCGCTTAACCAGTGGCTTGAGGACAACATATGGCCTGTAGAGGCACAGATGAGCGATGATGATATCTATGCTGGTACACTTCTTGCCTGTGTGGAAATGATAAAGTCCGGTACTACTTCATTTGCAGATATGTATATTCATGTAGAAATGGTGGCAAAAGCAGTAGAAAGGTCTGGTATGCGTGCTGCACTTTCATACGGGATGATTGATTTTGGAGATTCCATCAGAGCAGATCGTGAACTTGAAGAAGGAAAACGATTTGTTAAGAAATGGAATGGAAGTGCAGATGGAAGAATTACTACAATGTATGGTCCACATGCACCAAATACCTGTTCAGAGGAGCTTTTAATCAGGGTAAGAGAACAGGCTGAACATGATAATGTGAAGGTCCATATCCATGTCCTTGAAACTGAAGATGAATTAAACCAGATGAAAGAACAATATGGGATGTGTTCTGTGAATATGCTTGATAGGATCGGGTTCCTTGACAATAATATCCTTGCTGCCCATTGTATCTGGCTCTCAGGCGGAGATATTGAAATACTCAGGGAAAGAAAGGTCAATGTATCTCATAATCCTGTCAGTAACATGAAACTAGGTTCTGGGATTGCTCCTGTAAAAGAGCTTATCGATAAAGGAATAAACGTTTCACTTGGAACGGATGGATGTGCTTCCAATAACAATCTTGATATGTTTGAAGAAATGAAAACCGCAACACTTATGCAGAAAGTAAGTAAACTGGATCCATCGTTAGTACCTGCAGACACTGTTCTTAAGATGGGAACTTCAAATGGTGGCAGAGCACTTGGAATTAAAAGCGGAATTCTTAAAAAAGGATACAATGCAGATGTAATTATTGTTGACATGAATAAACCGCATTTGACTCCTCTTTATGATCCGATATCACACATTGTGTACTCTGCCCGTGGAAGTGATGTGAGAACAACTATTGTTCAGGGGCAGATATTGATGGATAATTATGAACTGAAATTCCTGGATGAGAATACAGTTATGGAAGATGCCCGCAAAGCTGCAGCAGATCTTATTGAAAGAGTAGATATTAAAAGAGAATAATTCAGAATCATAACCCTTTGAGGAGATTTAATGGTAGATAAGCAGTTAATTGAGTCAGGTAATCAGAAAATAGAATGGGCACGCAATCACATGCCTGTGCTTGAGATTGTCAGAAATGTGTTTGAAAAAGAAATGCCACTTGAAGGCTATACTATTGCAATGGCGCTACATGTAGAGGCAAAGACTGCAGTACTGGTAGATACACTTGTGGCAGGTGGTGCAGAAGTATCGATAACAGGATGCAATCCTTTAAGCACTCAGGATGATGTGGCACTTGCCCTTGACAGTAAAAAAAACATAAGGTGTTATGCAAGGTATGGTGCCAGTAATGAGGAATATTATCAGGCTATAGATAAGGTACTTGAAAGCAATCCTGATATAACGATAGATGATGGAGCTGATCTGATATTTAAGCTCCATACCGAGCGTACCGATCTGTTATCCTCGATAAAAGGAGGATGCGAGGAGACAACGACCGGTATCCATCGATTGAAAGCCATGGAGAGGGATAAAGCTCTTAAAATGCCGGTAATTGCAGTAAATGATGCCATGACAAAATTCCTTTTCGATAACCGGTACGGTACAGGCCAATCAGCATGGGATGGTATAATCAGGACTACGAACCTTCTGGTGGCAGGAAAGAACGTTGTCGTTGGAGGTTATGGTTGGTGTGGTAAAGGTGCTGCCATGAGGGCTGTTGGACTTGGGGCCAATGTGATTGTTACTGAAGTTGATCCTATAAGGGCACTGGAGGCCAGGATGGATGGTAATCAGGTTATGACTATGAGGGAAGCTGCACCACTTGGTGATATATTTGTTACCACAACTGGAAACCGTGATATACTTACCAGAGAACATTTTGAGCTGATGAAGGACGGGGCTATCCTGGCAAATTCAGGTCATTTTAATATAGAAATCAATCTTGAAGAACTTGAAGAGCTTTCCAGCTCTGTCAGGACAGTGAGAAAGAATATTAAAGAATATCTTGTAGATAACAGAAGAATTTATGTTCTTGCTGATGGAAGACTTGTAAATCTTGCAGCAGGGGATGGTCATCCGGCCGAAGTAATGGATATGAGCTTTTCCAACCAGGCTTTATGTGTGCGCTATATTGCAGAAAATAAATTAGTAACTGGTGTCCATCCTGTTCCTGAAAAAATTGATAGGTATGTGGCAGAGTTAAAACTTAGCAGCCTGGATATAACTATTGATGAACTAAGTCCGCTTCAGAGTGAATATATGCATGGATGGGAGTCAGGAACATGAATCCACAATCCTACTATTTTTCTGTAGGGCTATGTTAAGATCAGTAACATGAGTACAGTAGTATATAAGCAGATTTTCCTGAATATATAGATTTCGAATATTATTTCTATTTTTAAGTTCTGGATACTGTACAACTTAGTTAAGGTGGACTATACAGACTAACAAACCTTTAAATTCCCTGGGAATAAGAAAAATATATATAATAGGAGCACCTTTTGAGTGCGCTATACAAAAGACATATCAAATTAACTGCTATCATATTACATGAGATGCAGTTACTGAATACCGTATTGGGCTCGTAGCTCAGTCAGGCAGAGCGTCTGGCTTTTAACCAGACGGCCTAGGGTTCAAATCCCTACGAGCCCGCTACATATACATCGTTTTCACAGTACATTTCCCAGGGAGGACTTAACTTGAAGAAATTCAGCCTGCTCGACCACGAAAGAATCCCAAAGCATGAAATTATGGCTGAGGATGAAATCAAATCTGTTTTAAAAGAATATGATATAGAAAAGGAGCAATTGCCAAAAATAAAGGCAAATGATCCTGTTGTGAAGGAAATAGACGCATCTGTGGGAGATGTAGTCAAAATTACCCGGATAAGTCCGACTGCGGGCAAAGCCTATTATTACAGGCTTGTTATCGATTGAATTTCAGGGGGATTCTGCTTTAAAGAAACCTTTATTTTTATTTTCTATTGTGGCCAGATTAATTATGCACAGCAATTACCAATTACTACTGTATCCAGAGAACCAATATCCAGTGTCTAGACCAAGAAATATAAAGGGGTGCTAACATAGCTTTAGATTTGAGAGGATTATCAGAGGCATATTTTAAAAGAGATATGATTGTACAGCATCATATAGACTCATATAATAAATTTGTACAGGTGGGTCTGCAAAAGATCATCGACGAACAGGGGATCATAGAAACAGATCTTGAAGATATTTATTTAAAACTTGGAAAAATCCGGGTTGAGAAACCCATTGTAAAAGAAGCAGATGGTGCAATTGAAAGACTGTATCCCAACGAAGCAAGGTTGCGAAATCTATCCTACTCTGCACCATTATATCTTGAAATGAGTGTGGTCAAAGGGGAGACAGAAACCGAACCTCAGGAAACCAAGATCGGTCAGTTGCCGGTAATGATCAAATCTAACATCTGTAACCTGAAAGAACTCAATGATGAGGAAATGGTGCAAAGTGGTGAAGATCCACTTGATCCTGGAGGATACTTTATTGTAAACGGAACTGAAAGGGTGGTCATGACCCTTGAAGACCTTGCACCAAATAAAATACTGGCTGAGTTTAGTGAAAGATATGGTGATTCCATAGAGGTTGCAAAGGTTTTCTCCCAGAGACGTGGATATCGTGCGCTTGTGGTTGTTGAAAGGGGACGAAAAGCACTGCTTGAAGTTTCATTTCCTTCGATATCGGGACGAATCAATTTCATAACACTTATGCGAGCACTTGGCATTGAAACAGATGAAGATATAGTGAATATTGTTTCAACAGACCCTGAGATTATGAAATTTATGCTTGAAAATCTGGAAGAAGCAGAGGTGGGTACCAGAGAGGAGGCCATTGAAAAAATCGGCTCCCGGGTAGCTTCAGGACAGGCAACTGATTATCAGATCAAGCGTGCTAACTATGTTATTGACAGATATCTCCTTCCACACCTTGGAAATGCTCCTACTGACCGGATACCAAAAGCTCATTTCCTGGGTAGAATGGCAGAATCGTGCTTTGAACTTGCTCTTGCTAGAAGATCTGAGGATGATAAAGATCATTATTCCAATAAGCGTCTCAAACTCACAGGAGATCTCATGGAGGATCTGTTCAGGGTGGCCTTTAATAGACTTTCAAGGGACATCAAATACCAGCTTGAAAGAGCCAATATGAGGAATCGTGAGCTGAACGTAGGAACTCTTGTAAGGGCAGATGTTCTTACAGACCGTCTTCAGCATCCTCTGGCAACCGGGAACTGGGTTGGTGGAAGAACCGGGGTTTCACAGCTACTGGACAGGACTGATTATATTTCCACCCTGTCTCACCTGAGGCGTGTGATCTCTCCACTATCAAGGGCACAGCCACATTTTGAAGCCCGTGATCTGCATCCGACCCAGTGGGGTCGATTATGTCCATCTGAAACACCAGAAGGCCCAAATTGTGGTCTGGTAAAGAATTTTGCGCAGATGGTTGAATTATCTACCGGTATTGAGGATATCACATCTATCAAAAATATTCTTTATGATCTGGATGTAAAACCCACACAAATGAATATATCAGTGGATGATGTTCCTGAATATGAAGAGGAGCCTGGTAATTACACCGAAGAACTTGAAAAGATCACACATCATGATGTTGATGAAAAAAAGCATATAGGCATTGAAGTTTATTCGGGTGAAAAATTAGATGATACTGACAGTATCGGGGGGGATTTGTAAATGAATGAAGTTAAAGTATTCCTGAATGGTGAACTTGTAGGAAAACATGATAATCCAGTTGAACTGGTAAATAATATCCGCAAGCAAAGGCGTAAGGGTATTTTGTCCAGTCAGGTAAATGTTGCATTATTTGAGGATATACATGAGGTGGTAATAAATTCTGATATGGGCAGAGCCAGAAGACCACTCATTGTTGTAGAAGACGGGAGAGCTGCGGTCACACCGGAAAATATTGAAGAGATAAAGGACGGTAAAATAACCACTTCAGATCTGCTAAAGATGGGAGCTATTGAGTTCCTCGATGCAGAAGAAGAGGAAAACGCATTTATTGCTTTAAATGAAACTGATATTACTCCAGACCATACACATCTGGAAATTGATCCGTCACTTATTCTGGGCATATGTACAGGAATGGTTCCCTATCCTGAACATAATGCATCTCCGAGAAATACCATGGGTGCTGCAATGGTTAAGCAGTGTATTGGTATGTCGACCTCTAATCAGAAACTGAGGCCTGACACAAGGGCTCATGTTCTTCATTATCCGCAAAAGGCTCTCACCACAACCCAGGTAGGGAATGCCATAGATTTTGATATGCGGCCTGCCGGTCAGAATTTTGTTGTTGCTGTATTGTCCTATGAAGGCCACAATATTGAAGATGCGCTGGTTTTTAACAAAGGATCAATAGAAAGAGGTCTTGGAAGGAGTCATTTCCTCAGGACATTTGAAGGTGAGGAGAGAAGGTATCCAGGAGGCCAGGAAGATAAATTCGAGATTCCGGATTCGGAATACCGTGGTGCTCGCAGTCCTGAAGCATATGCGAACCTGGATGTTGATGGTCTTGTCAATCCCGAGACAGTGGTAGGTCCAAACGATGTGCTGATCGGCAAAACCAGTCCTCCTAGGTTCCTTGAAGAACAGTCGGATTTTGGAATAACTATTGAACAGAGGCGAGAAAGTGCAATTACCATGCGCTCAAATGAAAAGGGAATTGTGGACAATATTATTCTTACAGAATCCGTAAATGGCACTCGCCTTGCAAAAGTGAAAATAAGGGATCAGAGAATTCCCGAGATAGGGGATAAATTTGCTTCAAGACATGGTCAAAAAGGAGTTATCGGACTGATAGTCCCCTATCAGGACATGCCGTTTACTGAAAATGGAATTGTACCCGATCTTGTGATCAATCCGCATGCGATTCCTTCCCGTATGACTGTGGGACATGTCCTTGAAATGATCGGTGGTAAGGTAGCTTCAATGGAAGGCAGACGCATAAATGCCACAGCTTTTTCAGGTGAAAATGAAGAAGATCTCAGAATGGGGCTAAAAAAGCATGGTTTTTCGCATTCAGGTAAAGAAGTGTTCTTTGACGGAGTAACTGGCAAAAAAATCCAGGCAGATATATTTGTAGGTGTGATTCTTTATCAGAAATTGCATCACATGGTTGCGTCCAAGATACATGCACGTTCAAGGGGTCCTGTACAGGTTCTGACCCGCCAGCCAACAGAAGGAAGAGCCCGTGAGGGTGGACTCAGGTTTGGTGAGATGGAAAGGGATGTTCTTATAGGACATGGTGCTGCTATGGCCCTGAAAGAGAGGCTTCTTGATGAGTCTGATAAGGTTGTTGAACTGGTATGTTCCAATTGTGGAATGATCGCAACGTTTGATAGAAAAAGAAACATACGCTACTGTTCCAATTGCGGATCAGAAACAGATATATATCCAGTGGAAATGAGCTATGCATTCAAATTGCTGCTTGATGAAATAAAGTCATTAGGTGTTGCACCAAGAATGAGTCTGGAAGATGCTGCATAAGGTGATATAAATGGATAAAATGTATTCAATGCCAAAAAGAATAGGTGCAATCAAATTTGGTCTGATATCGCCACGCGAAGTCAGGAAAATGAGTATCACTCCAATAATAACTGCTGATACATATGATGATGACGGGTATCCAATTGATATGGGACTGATGGATCTTCGTCTTGGTGTAATTGATCCCGGTCTTAAATGCAAGTCATGTGGCGGAAGGGCTGGTGAATGTCCGGGACACTTTGGACATATTGAGCTGGTTGCTCCTGTGATACATATCGGATTTAACAAGACAATAAGAAAAATATTGCGTTCTACCTGTAGGAAGTGTAGTCGCCTCCTTCTTGAGTTTTCAAAAAAGGAAGAATATCTTGCACATCTTGAAACCTTAAAAGAAATCGGGCATTTGCCTGAAAGCTATATAAATGAAATATTTAAGGAAGCAAGAAAATCAAAGACGTGCCCTTATTGTGGTGAAGAACAGCTTGAAATTAAGTTTGAGAAACCAAGTGATTATATTGAGAATGGAGAGAAACTGACTCCTACTGAAATAAGGGACCGTCTTGAAAATATACCTGACGATGATGTGAAGGTCATGGGTATGAACCCTGAGACTGCAAGACCGGAATGGATGATACTCACAGTTCTTCCGGTTCCTCCTGTAACAGTCAGACCTTCGATCACTTTGGAATCAGGTCAGAGAAGTGAAGACGATCTTACACATAAACTGGTAGATATAATACGTATCAACCAGAGGTTTCAGGAAAACAGGGAAGCTGGAGCTCCGCAGCTTATTATAGAGGATCTATGGGAGTTACTTCAGTATCATGTAACTACATATTATGATAATGAAGTTTCTGGAGTACCCCCGGCCAGACACAGATCTGGAAGGCCTTTAAAAACACTTACTCAGAGATTAAAAGGCAAAGAAGGAAGATTCAGGGGAAGTCTTTCAGGTAAGCGTGTGAATTTCTCTGCACGTACTGTTGTGTCTCCCGACCCAAATCTTAGCATAAATGAAGTGGGCATTCCCTTTGAAATCGCAAAGCACATGACCATTCCACTAAAGGTAATTCCTCGAAATATGGAGATCTTAAGGAAATATGTTGCAAATGGGAAAACGATCTACCCTGGTGCAAATTATGTTATAAGGGGAGATGGTCGCCGTGTTAAGATAACTGAGAACAATGCTGAAGAGATTGCAGAAAAACTTGAGGTTGGATGGACTGTTGAGAGGCAGTTGATAGATGGCGATATTGTGATATTTAACCGTCAGCCTTCTCTGCATAAGATGAGCATAATGGCCCATACTGTAAAGGTACTTCCATACAAGACTTTCAGATTGAACCCATCTGTATGTCCACCTTATAATGCTGACTTTGATGGTGATGAAATGAACCTGCATGTCCTCCAGAACTATGAGGCTATTGCTGAGGCAAAAATCCTTATGCAGGTTCAGGAGAATATACTTTCTCCAAGGTTTGGTGGGCCTTTTATAGGAGGAATACATGATCATATATCAGGAATGTTCCTGCTTACCAGGAATGAAAAGCAGATCAATAAACATGATGCACTCGAACTTCTCAGAAAATCAGAAGTAAGAAGCCTACCGGAGCCTGCAGGATCAGGCGAGGGAGGTGAACCTTACTGGAATGGAAAGCAGATATTCAGTCAGATCCTTCCAGAAGGGCTTGATCTGGAATTCCCTGCTGAGGTCTGCATGAAATGCGATGTATGTAAAAAGTCCGAATGTGAACACGATGCCTATGTAGTAATCAAGAATGGCGAACTTCTGATAGGAACTATCGATGAAAGGGCAATTGGTGCATTCAAAGGCATTGTTGTGGATAAGATCGTAAAGGAATATGGTACCACCAGAGGGGCACAGTTTATAGATGATGTCACAAAGCTTGCAATTAGGGGAATAATGAGGACCGGTTTGAGCTTTGGAATAAGTGATGAGGATATTCCCAAAGAAGCTCAGGTACAGATAACAAGAAGTCTGATAACTGCTGAAGAAGAGGTTGGGAAGCTTATCCAGGCATATGAGGCAAAGGAGCTTGATCCATTCCCTGGAAGGACACTGGATGAGACCATTGAACTGAGTATTATGCAGAAACTGGGTAAGGCCAGAGATCAGGCAGGTAACATAGCAGGTAATTATCTAGGGCTTGAGAACTCTGCTGTGATAATGGCACGTTCCGGTGCGAGAGGTTCAATGCTAAACCTTACGCAGATGGCTGCATGTGTCGGCCAGCAGGCAGTTCGTGGAGAACGTATAAGAAGAGGATATTCTGGAAGAACCCTCCCCCACTTTGATAAAGGGGATCTTGGTGCCCATGCACATGGTTTTGTAAAATCAAGTTACAAGAGTGGACTAAACCCTACAGAATATTTCTTCCATGCAATTGGTGGAAGAGAAGGTCTTGTGGATACTGCGGTGCGTACATCACAGTCCGGCTATCTCCAGCGCCGTCTTGTAAATGCATTGCAGGACCTTGAAGTGCAGTATGATAGGACTGTAAGAGAGACACGTGGTGTAATTGTGCAGTTTAAGTATGGAGAGGATGGTATTGATAGCACTAAAAGTGACTACAGTAAGCCTGAATTTGTACACAGGGTCGTTAAGTCAGTAACCGGTAAAGAGGTGGTATAAATGGCCATAAACGAAGCTACAATTGATTCTATGATAAGTGGTCTCCCACTTCCTGATACTATGATATCAGTTCTCAGAGAGGATGCTATCAAAGCAGGTGTGACCAAAAAGGAACTTGAAGAGATCATCGAACGTCTTCTGGAAAACTATGACTATGCCTGTGTTGAGCCGTGTGAGGCTGTAGGAGTGGTATCTGCGCAATCCATAGGTGAACCTGGTACCCAGATGACAATGCGTACTTTCCACTATGCAGGTGTTGCTGAAATTAATGTCACTCTCGGTCTTCCTCGATTAATTGAGATCGTGGATGCAAGAAAGGAACCTAGCACACCAATGATGACAATTGCACTTGAACAAGAATATGCAACTGATCGGGACAAGGCCCGAAAGCTTGCCTGGGATATCCAGTCAACTCATATCGAACATCTGGCTGATGTAACAACAGATATGGCAAATATGCAACTTGTTATAGACCTTCATGAGAAGACCATGATTCACAGGGAAATCAATATTGAGGATATTGCAGACCGTCTTCGTGATGGCCTTGGGGTAAATGTTCAGATACCGGAAGTTCCTGATAACCAGATCATTGTAAAACCTAAAGAACCATCTTATAGAGAACTTCTCCAGCTTGCCAAAAAGGTTCATGGTATAACCCTGAAAGGAATAGAGGGTATTAAGAGAGTGGTTATTCGAAAGGAAGGAGATGAATACACTCTTTATACTGAAGGATCCATGCTAAAGGATGTCATTAAGATAGAAGGTGTCGATGCCTCTAGAATATATACTAACAATATAGGTGAGATATATTCTGTTTTTGGAGTTGAAGCTGCAAGGAATGCTATTATCCATGAAGCATCAGAGACACTGCGTGAACAGGGATTAACCGTAGATGACCGACACATAATGCTTGTTGCAGATATCATGACATGTGATGGCGAAGTTAAACAGATCGGTCGTCATGGTATTTCTGGTGAAAAGGCAAGTGTTTTTGCAAGGGCTGCATTTGAGGTCACAGTAAATCATTTACTGGATGCAGGTATGCGCGGAGACATTGATAAACTAAGTGGTGTAACTGAAAATATCATCGTGGGACAGCCAATAAAGCTGGGTACAGGTAATGTACACCTGGTTGCAAAAGGATATGGTTCTGAATAACCTGATTACAACCAGAAAGTAGATATAATGAATTGCTTATTAGAAATCAGACATATTAAACATTTAAGTTAACAGTTTAGCTATAAATAGAGTTGATATATATGGAAATCAATGTTGATAAATCACTGATTAAAGCCATTAGAACAGGCTCAGTCATTATTGGATCAACCCGTACTGTTGAAGCTGCTGAAAAATCAGAGGCTAAAATGGTGGTGCTTGCTTCTAACTGTCCTGAAGATATAAGAGAGAAGATTGAAAATACAGATGTTCCGGTGCTTAATTATTATGGAACAAGTGTAGAACTTGGACCAGTTTGTGGTAAACCGTTCACGATTGCAGCAATGGCTATAATGGATCCCGGAGAATCGGATATCTTAGCAGCAAAATAAGGAGTTGGGTTAATTGAGCGAGATCAAACTCACAACGGAAGGAATCAGGTATATTGCATTATTTGAAAAGGAAACAGGTGCTTCTATAAGGGACTGTATTGTAGATAATGATCGTATTATTTATGTTGTAAATGCCGGGGATATGGGAGCAGCCATTGGCAGAAACGGCGATCATATAAATAAAATAAAAAGAGCCGTTGATAAGCATATAGAACTGGTGGAATACTCGGATGATCCGGTTACATTCATTAAAAATGCCTTTGGCAATGTTTCTATCAAATCTGTAAAGATTCTTCCCAAAAAGGAGAAACAACTCGCTTATGTAGAAACATCCAATGTGGATAAGGGAATTGCTATTGGCCGTGAAGGCCGAAACATTGAAAAGGTTAAAATACTTGCAAACAGGCATCATGGAATCGATGATGTGGTATTGCAATAAATATGGATAATTTCATCTATCATGGATATTATTATTGGAGGAAATCATAAATGCCAACAGGAAAATATGCAGCAAGAAGATTAAAACAGATACGCAAGGATGCACGATGGAAAGATCGACGTTTCAGCAGGCGTACTCTCGGACTGGACGTTAAAGCCGATCCTCTTGGAGGAGCTCCCCAGGGCCGTGGTATTGTTCTGGAAAAGGTCGGAGTTGAAGCAAAACAGCCCAACTCTGCAATCAGAAAATGTGTAAGAATACAGCTGATCAAAAATGGTCGTCAGGCAACTGCATTTTGTCCAGGTGACGGTGCAATCAATTATATTGATGAACACGATGAAGTGACTGTTGAAAGAATTGGTGGTCGAATGGGTGGTGCAATGGGAGATATTCCTGGTGTACGCTTTAAGGTGACAGCTGTAAACAATGTCTCATTGCATGAGATGGTTATAGGCAGAAAAGAGAAACCAAGGAGATAATTATGTATAAACTGTTCGGAAAATGGGATATGGAAGAAGTGGAGATTACCGATCCTGGGATCAAAAGGTATGTGAATATCGATCCTATAATCATTCCTCACACGAGTGGAAAGCATGCCAGGCAGCAGTTCAATAAATCAGAGATCTCGATAATTGAAAGGCTTATCAATAATATGATGAGAAAAGAAATCAATACTGGCAAAAAACAGCTTACAATGCGTACTGTCGAAGAAGCTTTTGATATAATCCATGCAAAGACCAAGAAAAACCCGATACAGATCCTGGTTGAAGCTATTGCAAACGCAGGACCCAGGGAAGAAGTAGTTAGGCTCAAGTATGGTGGGATATCTGTACCCAAAGCAGTTGATACCGCTCCTCAGAGAAGGGTTGACAGTGCATTAAGATATATATCAATGGGTGCAAATCAGGCAGCTTTCAAATCCAGGCGATCCCTTGCAGAGTGTCTTGCAACAGAACTGATATCTGCTGCAAACCATGATGCAAAATGCTTCTCTATAAACAGAAAAGATTCAAAAGAAAGAGTAGCAAAGGCTGCACGCTGATATATCTATAATTAACAATAACGAATTAAAGGTATTAAAATGGGACGAAGAAAAAAAATGGTCGAGCGGGTAAAAACGCTCATGAGAAATCCGGAGAATGTCAGGAATATTGGTATAGTTGCACATATTGATCATGGTAAAACCACCCTATCCGATAATCTGCTGGCGGGTGCCGGTATGATATCCACTGAACTGGCAGGAAAACAGCTGTTCATGGACTCTGATGAAGAAGAACAGGCAAGAGGAATTACAATTGATTCTTCCAATGTTTCAATGGTGCACGAATATGATAATGAAGAATACCTGATCAACCTCATAGATACTCCCGGCCATGTGGATTTCGGTGGAGATGTAACACGTGCAATGCGTGCTGTTGATGGTGCAGTGGTTGTTATTGACGCTGTTGAAGGGACAATGCCCCAGACAGAGACTGTTCTCAGACAGGCATTAAAGGAACATGTAAAGCCTGTGCTTTTCATAAATAAGGTGGACCGGCTTATAAACGAACTGCAGGTAGATTCTCAGGAAATGCAGATAAGGCTTGGAAAACTTATTGATCATGTAAACAAGCTTATCAAAGGGATGAATGAAGAAAAATACAAAGCAGGCTGGAAAGTAGATGCCGCAGCAGGAACTGTTGCCTTTGGATCTGCTCTGTATAACTGGGCCATAAGTGTTCCAATGATGAAGAAGACAAGTGTCAGTTTCAATGATGTTTATGAATACTGTAAGGAGGGTGATATGAAAACACTTGCAGAAAAATGCCCCCTTCATGAAGCTGTCAATGATATGGTCATTCGATACCTTCCAAGCCCGATAGATGCACAGGAAGACAGGGTCAGTGCAATATGGCATGGAGATGTAAGCTCTGAGATCGGACAGGCCATGAAAAAGGCAGATGCAGATGCGCCACTTTCATTTATGGTCACGGATATTTCGATGGACCCTCATGCAGGTGAAGTAGCAACCGGCAGGATATTTAGTGGATCACTTTCAAGAGGTATGGAGACATATATTTCCGGAATTGCCCAGAAGAACAGGATTCAGCAGGTTGGTGTTTTTATGGGTCCTGAAAGGATTGAAGTGGAGAACATTCCGGCAGGAAACATTGCTGCTGTGACTGGACTTAAGGATGCTATTGTAGGTTCAACGGTAACTACCCTGGAAGGTATGACTCCTTTTGAAACTATCCGACATGCAAGCGAGCCTGTTGTTACAGTTGCAGTTGAAGCAAAACATATGAGAGACCTTCCTAAACTTGTCGAGGTTCTCAGACAGGTCTCAAAAGAGGATCCTACTCTCCAGATCACATTGAATGAAGAAACCGGGGAACATTTGATGGCTGGTATGGGTGAACTCCACCTGGAAGTAATTGCCCACCGGATTCAGAGAGATAAAGGCGTTGAAATCTCGACCACGCCTCCTATAGTTGTATACAGAGAGACTATACAGGGCAAAGCAGGCCCGGTCGAAGGTAAATCTCCCAACAGGCATAATAGATTCTACATTGAGGTTGAACCTCTTGATCCTGAAATAAGGAAAGCCATAAAGGAAGGCGAAATCTCAATGGACCTGCCGGAACTTGAGAGGCGAGAAAAACTGATGGCTCTTGGCATGGATAAAGATGAAGCTAAGGGAATTACCGAAATATATGAGAGTAATGTATTCATAGATGTCACTAAAGGTATTCAGCATTTGAATGAAACAATGGAGCTGATCCTTGAAGGATTTGAAGAGGTCATGAAGGGCGGTCCCCTCTCCAGAGAACCATGTATGGGCGTTAAGGTAAGGCTTGTGGATGCAAAACTTCACGAAGATGCAGTCCACCGTGGACCTGCACAGGTAATACCTGCTGCAAGACAGGCTGTTCAGGCCGCAATGCTTATGGCAAATGACACTCTCATGGAACCTTATCAGAAACTGTTCATTCAGGTCCCACAGGCCCAGATGGGCGGTGCTACCAAAGAAATTCAGGGCAGAAGAGGAGTCATTCTGGATATGGTCAGTGAAGGGGATATGACAACTATTTCATCAAAAGTCCCAGTCTCTGAAATGTTTGGATTTGCTGGTGATATCAGGTCGGCCACAGAGGGAAGATCAATGTGGAGCACTGAGTTTATGGGATTTGAACCACTTCCGACAAATATGATCAAGGATGTTGTCAGCTCTATCAGAGAAAGAAAGGGACTGAAGAAAGAGTTGCCACAACCGTCTGACTTTATAAGTGCCTGAAATATCTAATGACAGGTTTATATATATTGAACAGAATTTCAGAAAGGTTTAAACGTATAAAGAACAATTAGGCTCAAAACACATAGTTTGTTAATAGTAAGTATGGAGGATTAAGAAATATGGCACAGAAACCCCACATGAATTTAGCGGTTATTGGTCACATTGACCATGGTAAGTCAACACTTGTTGGTAGATTGATGTTCGAAACAGGTGCGGTTCCATCCCACCTTATAGAAAAGTACAAAGCTGAAGCACGAGAAAAAGGGAAAGAAAGTTTTGCATTTGCATGGGTCATGGACTCCCTGAAAGAGGAAAGGGAGAGAGGTATTACTATCGATATTGCTCACAAGAGATTCGATACCGATAAATATTACTTCACCATTGTAGACTGTCCCGGACACCGTGACTTTGTCAAAAACATGATCACAGGTGCTTCACAGGCCGATGCAGCTATTCTTGTAGTCGCTGCTCCAGATGGTGTAATGGCACAGACCAAAGAGCATGTATTCCTTTCAAGGACCCTTGGTATAAACCAGCTTATTATAGCTGTTAACAAGATGGACGATACAAAATACAGTGAAGACAGATACAACCAGGTCAAAAAGGATGTATCAAACCTTCTGGGAATGGTAGGGTTCAAGGCATCTGAGATTCCGTTTATTCCGGTATCTGCCTATGTTGGTGATAATATTGGCAAGAAGAGTGAGAACACACCATGGTATGATGGCCCTACAATTCTGCAGGCACTGGATGATCTGAAAGAACCGGAAAAAGCTGACAACTTGCCTCTCAGGGTCCCTGTACAGGACGCCTACACCATCTCAGGAATTGGTACAGTACCTGTTGGAAGAGTTGAAACCGGTGTTATGAAGAAAGGTGACAATGTTATATTCATGCCAACAGGTGCCAGTGGTGAGGTAAAATCAATTGAAATGCACCACGAGGAAGCACCTGAAGCACGTCCAGGTGACAATATTGGATGGAATGTTAGAGGTGTTGGTAAGACCGATGTAAGAAGAGGAGATGTTTGTGGTCACTCCAAGAATCCACCAACAGTTGCAGAAGAATTTACAGCACAGATCGTAGTTCTGCAGCATCCTTCAGCAATTACAGTTGGCTATACACCTGTATTCCACTGCCACACCACACAGACAGCCTGTACATTTATGTCACTGGATAAGAAACTTGATCCAAAATCCGGTCAGGTTAAGGAAGAGAATCCAACATTTATCAAGGCTGGAGACGCAGCAATCATCACTGTTAGACCCACAAGGCCGATGGTGATCGAACCTGTAAAGGAAATTCCACATTTAGGTAGATTTGCCATCCGAGACATGGGTATGACAATTGCTGCCGGTATGTGTATGAGTGTTAAGAAGAAAGAATAAACACTCCTCCTTTAACTTTTTTGGGAGAAAAACATGGCACAGAAAGCAAGAATAAGATTATCAGGAATAAGTCCAAAGAATCTGGACGGTGTTTGTGAACAAGTAAAAGCAATTGCCGAACGCACTGGTGTTAGTGTTGCAGGACCTGTTCCGCTACCCACTAAAAAACTCGTAGTACCTGCGAGAAAAAGTCCAAGCGGAGATGGTACTGCTACATGGGACCACTGGGAAATGCGTGTGCATAAAAGGTTAATTGATATAGCTGCAGATGAACGTGCACTCAGGCAGCTTATGAGAATTCAGGTTCCAAAAGATATCAATATAGAAATTGTTCTGCAGAACTGAATTGGTGATCTATAGTTATTGAATAATAACTATAGAAACACTAATACCAGTGTGTTGCAGTATTTATTTCTGTATAGTGCACTCTTTTTAATTTTACTATTTAATTCATTATAAATTTAAAAAATATATATCATTTTAGCAACTATTATACTTTTAGCTTTTAAAACTGTTACTGGTTTTATTTAAAAAAGAATACAGGTTTTAGCTGTACAATTTTGATTGTTATATATAGCATTGGATTGCGCAGCGCGATTGGAGGTAAAATATGGCTTTTGCGACAAAAATTTGGAACAAAAGGTAGGAAAAAATGGGTGATGTCGCGCTGCAATTAGTAGAATATGGTTATTATATAAAAAAGTTATTATAAATTATAAAATATCTGTCTCGTTAAGATGTTTAATATCCTGATGGGCCTGTAGTGTAGTGGACAGCACATAAGCCTCCGGAGCTTATATCCTGGGTTCAAATCCCAGCAGGCCCGTAAACTCACATCTATATGCTCAGAATCAATCAAGGTGGCTGGTTTAGTGGAATATGATATGGTAGTAGCTGGTGCCGGACCGGCAGGAAGCATTGCTGCAAAATATGCAGCTCTAAACGGGGCAAATGTCCTTCTAATAGAAGAACATGCAGCAATTGGTTCTCCTGTAGAATGTACCGGCCTGCTGGGTACACGTGCCATTTCTGAGTGTGATCTTGACCCATGCAATGATTTTATTCTCAATGAAATCAGTGGTACTTTTGTTTATTCTCCATCAGGTCAATGCTTTGATATTGATGGCAAAAGTGCAAAGGCCTATGTAGTTTCAAGAAAAGCACTCGATAAAAAACTGTTTTCTGATGCTATTGATGCAGGCGTTGACGTTTCTTTGAGAACAAAACTGGTAAACATTATCTGGTGTAATGATCACCAGGAACTGATAGTACTTCATAATGGGATAAAAAAGAAAATAAAAACACGTATGGTTATTGGAGCAGATGGAATCAAATCAAAGGTTGCTAAAATAGCAGGCCTTGGCAATGTAAAAGAGATCATTTCAGGGATTCAGATAGAAACGCCTTATAGATCAAAAAACAGCAATTTTGTAGAAGTATTTCCCGGTTCTGTGGCTCCTGGTTTTTTTGCATGGACCGTTCCAGTAAACCAAAACATATCCCGAATAGGTCTTGGTGTAAACGGCATCGAATCACCAAATGCACTTGAATATCTGAGATCTTTTCTAAATTCAAATCCCAATGTCATTGGCAGGCATGGTGATTCTTTACTGGATGTTGCAATTGGGGGAATACCTTTGGGTCCTCTCAAAAGAACCGTATCGGATGGGGTTCTTGTTGTAGGTGATGCAGCAGGGCAGGTAAAACCCACATCAGGTGGAGGTATTTATCCCGGTGCTATATGTGCAAAAATTGCAGGAAAGGTTGCAGCTGATTCTGTTTCAGATGAAGATACCAGCTCGGACTATCTTTGTCAGTATGAACAAAAATGGCGCAAAAAAATTGGCCCGGAACTTGAGATGGGAATGAAATTACATGAACTGGCAGAAAAATTCTCAGATGATGATTGGAATAATCTACTCCGGTCAATGGATAATGTACATATGAAAAAAATGATATCACAATATGGAGATATTGATAAACCTTCTATACTTGTTAAAGAAATGCTTACCCTGCGTAATTCATTTCATTTGATGGGTCCTTTAAAGTCAGTTATTCGTGCTGTTCTTTAAGTGTCCATGGCCTAACAATGATAATCTGGAATTGTGTTCTCTCTAAATACTCTATATATCTCTATAGAGAATATAATGAAAATAATTAAATACAACTCTTTATGTTAGAAGTCTAACTGATCCGTGACTTATGTTTCAGGTTTGATGTTAATGATAAAGCCACAAAAATTACCTGTATTGATAATTATTCTTGTTATGTTGACTACCTTTTTCCTCCCTGGCTGCCTGGAACGCCCGGATGATGATACCCGGATGATGATAAAAGGATCAGACACTGTTCTGCCACTTACTCAATTTGCAGCTGAAGAATTCATGCTAAAAAATCCGGACCTGACAGTTTCTGTAGCTGGAGGCGGGTCTGGTGTTGGAATTGCAGCACTTATTGATGGTGAGATTCAGGTGGCCATGTCATCAAGAGAAATGAGGGAATCAGAGATCGAAGAAGCAAAAAATAAAGGAGTAACCCCTGTAGAACACATTGTTGCTCTGGATGGTATTGTAGTTATTGTAAATCCGGAGAACGAAGTATCTCATTTAAGCCTTGAAGAACTCCGTGGAATATATAATGGTTCCATCAGCAACTGGAAAGATGTAGGAGGCGAGGACCGCAGAATCAGTGCAATAACCCGTGACAGCAGCTCAGGAACCTATCAGTACTTCAGGAGTGAAGTGCTAAAAAACGATAATTTCCGTCCAGATGCATTATCCATGTCTGCGACCGGAGGTGTTGTACAGGAAGTATCTCAGAACAGAGGATCCATAGGATATATTGGTTTTGCATATGCAACCGACAGAGTCAAAACTCTGGCTCTAGATACAGGTAATGGCCCTGTTGCTCCCACCCCTGCTACAATTGAGGATCGGGAATACCCTCTTGCAAGACCTCTTTACTATTATAGTCGTGATGATGCATCGGGAGTTACAGTGCAGTTTATAGATTTTCTCCTGAGTGATGAAGGTCAGGACCTGGTGTCAGAAATTGGGTATTTTCGTGTAGAATAAGGTTGATTATGATTTAAACCGTAACAAGTCTGTTAAAAGGAGATAACATGGTTTTTAAAAGGCAGCATAAAGAAAGATTACTTGAATCAACACTTTTTATTGTAGGTTCCATTACTATTATTATCCTTTTCCTGATATGTCTATTCCTTTTCAGGGACGCACTTATTCTTTTCAGAACCGAATCCTTAATTGACTTTATTTCTGGATCATTCTGGTATCCGACATCTGAACCACCCCTTTATGGACTTCTTCCGCTTCTTCTTGGATCACTGGTGGTAACTTTTGGAGCTATCTGCATATCGGTTCCTCTTGGAATTACATCGGCGATCTACATTTCAGAGATTGCGAATCCAAAAATTGCCGATTTTTTAAAACCTTTTGTTGAAATTCTGGCCGGAATACCTTCTGTGGTATATGGTTTTTTGGTCTTGTAGTACTTGCACCATATATTCAGAACCTGCTGGATCTTCCGACTGGCCAGGTGGCCCTTACAGGTTCCATCATGCTTGCAATAATGGCACTTCCTACAATCATCTCAATATCTGAGGATGCGATAAGTTCCATCCCCACATCTATGAGAGAAGGATCTCTTGCTATGGGAGCTACCAGATGGCAGACAATATATAAAGTAGTACTGCCTGCAGCACTTTCAGGTATTTCTGCAGCTGTGATGCTTGGAATGGGCAGGGCAATCGGAGAGACAATGACAGTGATGATGGTCACAGGCAATGCTGCAGTAATTCCGGGTATGCCTGAGGGTATCGTTGAGTCGGTCAGAACAATGACTGCGACAATCGCTCTTGAGATGGGAGAGGTGCCAATGGGAAGTGAGCATTATCATGCATTATTTGCAGTGGGTTCAGTACTGTTTATAATGACATTTCTGATCAACCTTATTGCAGACCTGATAAAACAAAAATACCGGTTTAAACTGGAGGGTTCCTGATGCGTTTGGATCCAAGAATCTCTGAAAAAATTGCATTTGCTCTCATAGGAATTTCCATCAGTGTCGTGATTTTTGCTGTAACTGTTATTCTTTATTATATTATATCCAATGGTTACACTGCACTCAGCTGGAGCTTTTTGACTGAAATGCCCAGAAGCAGGATGACCGAAGGTGGAATTTTTCCTGCGATTGTAGGTACCATTGCACTTATAATCGGCTCAATGCTGGCGGCTTTGCCCCTGGGAATCCTGGCTGCAGTGTATCTTAATGAATATTCGAAACCAGGCAGATTTAAATGGACAGTAGAGATGGCAATAAATAATCTAGCAGGTACACCTTCTGTAGTTTTTGGATTATTTGGACTGGCTTTGTTTGTAAGGTATTTTGGTTTTGGTCCGTCGGTGATTGCGGCATCATTGACATTGGCCATACTTGTGATACCTGTAATTATACGTTCGAGCCAGGAAGCATTGCTAGCAGTTCCAATGGAATACAGGCAAGCATCCCTTGCTCTTGGTATCACTCAATGGCAAACTGTTAAGAACATAGTTTTACCTGCGGCGCTGCCTGGTATAGTTACTGGATCAATATTGAGCATAGGAAGGGTTGCAGGAGAAACAGCTCCTATCCTGTTTACAGGTGCAGCCTATTTCCTTCCCCGTGTACCCAATTCAATATTTGATCAATTCATGGCACTTCCCTATCACTTATATGTACTGGCAACATCCGGCCTTGATATAACCGGAACAAGACATATCCAGTATGGCACAGCAATGGTCCTGTTGCTTATAGTTCTTGGAGTGAATTCCATTGCTATCCTTATTAGAAGACATTACAGGAAGAAATTGAGATTATAAATAGCTAAAAACAGGCGTTTTATCTGAGGTAAAGTAATGACTGAAAGACTGATTAAAGATTCTGATATAGCAATTCAGATAAGTGATTTGAATCTCTGGTATGGTACCAGCCATGCACTAAAAGATATTTCAATTGATATTCCCAGAAACAAAGTAACTTCTCTGATTGGTCCGTCAGGATGTGGTAAATCCACATTCATCAGGTGCCTGAACAGGATGAATGATCTGATACGCTCATGTAGGATTGAGGGTGAAGTGCTTGTTGATGGCGAGAACATATATGATGATAACGTTGATGTTGTAGAACTTAGAAAGAGAGTCGGGATGGTATTTCAAAAGCCCAATCCTTTTCCTATGTCGATTGGTGACAACATATCTTATGGTCCCCGGATACACGGAGAAAAAAATAAAAAGAGACTGGAATCTATTACTGAAGAAGCGCTCAAATCGGCAGCTCTGTGGGATGAGGTATCTGATCGCTTAAATAAATCAGCTCTGGATTTAAGTGGTGGCCAGCAGCAGAGATTATGTATAGCCCGTACACTTGCGGTAAAACCTGAAATAATACTCTTCGATGAACCATGCAGTGCTCTTGACCCGATATCAACAGCCAAGATCGAAGAATTGATAATGGATTTAAAAAATGAGTATACTATAGTTATAGTGACTCATAACATGCAGCAAGCTGCAAGGATATCTGATTACACTGCTTACTTCCTGCTGGGAGAATTGGTCGAGTACGGAGATACTGAACAGATTTTTGAAAATCCGCAGGAAAAGAGTACAGAAGATTATATTACCGGAAGATTTGGGTGATTGAATGGTGAGAGAAAGATATGAAAAAGAACTTTTTTATTTGAAACAGAATATTGTTGATATGGGGGATATTTCAAGCCAGCTCATTCAGAATGGAATGAAGGCCTTTATAGATCTTGATTCTGAGCTTGCCAGGTACACCATTGAAATGGATGATCTGGTTGATGAAAAAGAGGTTGAGGTTGAAAGCTCAGCTTTTAGATTAATTGCTCTGCAGCAACCAATGGCTGGTGACCTGAGACTGATAACTTCATGTATCAAGATATCTCTGGATCTTGAAAGAATGAGTGATCTTGCAGTCAATATAGCACAGCTTGTTGAAAGAATTGAGAATGGTCACATTAAGCCACTGGTCGATACGAAAAAGATGGGAGATATAGCTGTTTCTATGCTCAGGGATTCAATGAGGGCATTTGAAACCTCAGATATTGAACTTGCAAGAAGAACTGCAAAAGAAGATGATAAGATCGATAGATTGTTCTACTCGGTATGGATGGAACTTATAGAGATGATGGCAGAAGATCAGAGCATAATCATCAATGCATCCAATCTTCTTTTTGTTATAAGGTACCTTGAAAGAATCGGGGATCATGCATGTAATATATGTCAGAGTGTTATATACATGGTCAATGGTGAAAGAGTGGAACTTAACTGAATCCACTTTTTATAAATGAGATGAGAAGGTAACATACATTAAGATGAATTCGATCGTATCCGTAAAAGGGTTGTATAAGACCTTTGGTGGAAGCCCCGTCTTAAGTAACATCAATATGGAAGTGTCCAGCGGAGAGTTTGTTGTTATATTTGGTCCAAATGGTGCTGGAAAGACCACTCTGATCAAGACAATAGCAACACTCACAGAACCCACAAAAGGCACTGTTTCTATAGAAGGGCGTGAAGTACATAAGCATTCAGTGGATGTGCGAAGATCAATTGGTCTTGTATCTCATGATACATTTCTTTATGATAGCCTTACAGCTGAGGAGAATCTACTGTTTTATGGTAGAATGTTTGAAGTTGATGAAGATTTACTCAAGAGCAGGGTTAATCAGCTTATAAGTGATTCAGGCCTTGATATGCGTATGCGGGATAGAGTGGCAACCTTCTCAAAGGGAATGAAACAGAGACTTTCAATTGCAAGGGCACTTATTCACAGTCCCCCAGTTCTTCTTCTTGATGAACCATATTCTGGTCTTGACCCTGAAGCTACAGAAATATTCAATGATCTTGTAATAAGAGATGAGAATATCAAGGTAAAGGTCATGGCATCCCATAATATTGAGAATGGTTTTAAATTATGCACCAGAGCTGTAATAATTCAAAACGGGAAAATAGTATTTGACCGCCAGAAAGCGGATATCTGCGATGTTGAAGAGTTTGAACTGATATACAGAGAAATTTTAGGTTTTTGATTGTGATACTGAATATATTCTGGAGTAGCTTTTATGCTAAAAAGTTTTCATATTGCCATTAAAGATCTGAGGTCTGAATTTCGCACAAAACAGATGCTCAATTCGATGATCGTATTTTCACTGATTGTCATTGTAATATTTGGTATTTCATTTAGTGACCTTATAGGAAACATGGAAATTATTGAACAGCTGGCACCTGGAGTTTTGTGGATATCATTTGCATTCATTGCAGTTATTGCAATATCTCGCTCTTTTTCAGATGAGATTAAAAACAGGTGTATTGATGGACTGAGAATGTGCCCTGTAGATACAGGTGCAATTTATACAGGCAAAATGCTCTCTACAATAATACTTCTTTTTCTTGTTGAGATGATTGTCATTCCCCTGTTTTCAATAATGTTTAACTATACTATACAGGGAGTGCCTGAGCTTGCTTTGATCATTTTTCTGGGAACGGCCGGTATTGTCTGTGTTGGCCTCCTTCTCTCTGCTATTACGATCAACAGTAGAAGTGGTGAATTGTTGCTACCTGTGTTACTATTTCCCCTCATAATTCCTGTGATAATCCCTGCTGTTATATCTACTGGTAAAATACTTGCAGGTGGTTCAATATCAGATATTATTGATGAATTGAGGCTGCTTGGGGTATATGTAATAATATTCTATGTAATATCTAGAATTCTGTTTGAATATACTATTCAGGAATGACCGATTAGCAGAAGGCTTATTAATCAATATGACCGTGATAGCACAAAATTATATAAACCAAAGGTCCACTATCAAATGAGTTCTATGAAGTCAAATATCCAGAGAATACTGCTGCCTTTAATCCTATTATCAATGATCAGCTTAATTGCTATGATTTTTTATTATTCTCCTACAATGTATGATGATACAGGTCAGCTGCTGGATAAAAGTTTTAATATTTTTTTCATTCATCTACCTATTGCAATAATTTCTTATATTTCATTTCTGGTTGTGTTTATTTCAAGCATACTGTATCTGTCGACTTCCTGTAAAAAATGGGATCATCTGGCAGTATCTGCAGCTGAAGTGGGTGTACTGTTCGCTTTCCTGGTACTTGTTACAGGGTCTATATGGGCCAGAGCCGCGTGGGGATGGTACTGGGTATGGGAACCGAGGCTCACCACATCACTTGTATTGTTTTTAGTTTATGTTGCATATCTTACTGTCAGACAATCCATAGATGAAAGTGCTAAAAGTGCACGCCTATCTGCTATTTTTGGCATCGTTGGGTTTATATCAGTGCCACTCAGCTTCCTTTCAATTAGATTATGGAGATCTGTTCATCCTGTAATGTTTGGTGATACATTTTATGGGACATCTGGTGGAGGCCTTGAGGGTACTTCAATCATAATTACACTTCTGATCAGTTTTGCTGCTTTTTTGCTGTTATTTGCAGGTATTTTGCTGTACAGATATGAAATTGAAAAAATCAAGGATGAGATATACGATCTCAAGTACGATCTTAAAATGGCATAATCCCGGGTTTTGAAGAAGTGTTGATTGACATATTCGAATTAATATATATTTGCGTGTACATATGACAACGGTTGTAATCACTGAGAAGAACAGGGCTGCTGAGCAGATAGCCCGGATACTAAGTAATGGAAAATATAAGCGTATCAGGATTGAGAGTATTCCTGTTTATGAATTTAGTTCCGGAAACCAATCATGGAAGATCATGGGGTTGGCAGGACATATTATGGGCTATGATTACCCTTCTGCCTACAAAGACTGGAGAGCTGTTGATCCTGGAACTTTACTGGATATAGAACCTGAAAAAAAGGTATTAAAGGAGGAATATGCTAGTGTTATCAGAAAGCTTGCAAACGAAGCTTCAGAAATAATCCTTGCGTGTGACTATGATAGGGAAGGTGAAAACATAGGTTTTGAAGCTAAGGATATTGCCTCAAAGGTGTCAGATGTTTCTTTTAAAAGGGCAAAATTTTCTTCACTTTCTCCGGAAGAGATTAACAGGGCCTTCAATTCACTTGTTGAACCGGATGTAAATATGGCAATGGCTGCTGAAGCACGCCAGATTCTGGATTTGAAAATGGGAGTTGCATTTACCCGTTTTATAACACTTTCTGTCAGGGAATATGTAAGGACAAAAAAGATACTTTCTGTTGGTCCCTGTCAGAGTCCAACATGTGGCTTTGTTTATGAAAGGGAGCGCACCATCAGAGATTTCAAACCCACTGATTTCTGGAAGATAGAAGCTCTCTTTAATTCAGGAGAAACCAATTTTCCAGGGTCCCACAGGAAAGGAAAGATCTTTAACAAAGATGAAGCAATGAGCGTTTATAGGAAGATCAAAGACTGTAGCAGTGGATCAATATGTGAGAGGAATGTAAAGGAATCCTCTGTTAATCCCCCAAACCCGCTTAATACAAATGAACTTCTCAAAAGAGGATCTAATTTTCTGGGAATCAGTCCTGAAAATACACTGAAGATAGCTGAAGACCTTTATCTTGCAGGATTTATCAGTTATCCCAGGACAGAAACAAATAAGTACAGCAAGGAATTTAAATTCGCAGAAATTATTGATGAGTTCAGGAATGGACATTACAATGATTGTGTATCACTTCTCCCGGGTGATATCCATCCAAAAAACGGAAAAAAAGATTCTCATGACCATCCTCCGATATATCCAATAAAGTCCGCATCAAAGAAGGATGTCATGAAACTATCTGAGAATCCTGATTACTGGAATATATATGATCTTATTGTGCGCCATTTTTTTGCAAATCTCATGCCTCCGGCAATTTTTGAAAAAACCCATCTAGCTGTTCTTGTAAAAGATGAGATATTTGATTCAAAGGGTTCTGTTATGAAGGATGCCGGATGGATGCAGGTATATCCTTTTGAGAAAAGCAGTGATAAACTACTACCCCGCCTTCAAATGGGTGATGGTGTAAATATTGAGGAAATATCATGCAATATGTCCCAGACCACTCCTCCAAAAAAGCTGACCGAAGCTGAACTTCTGACATTGATGGAACATAATGGAATTGGAACCAAGGCAACAGCTTCTGGACATATAGAAACAAATAAAAAAAGAGGCTATTTTGAAAACAGGGGTAAGACCGTATCTATTATGGACCGGGGTTTTGTTTTAATGGATGCATTAAATGAATCCGTTCCCTCTGTCATTAAACCGGAAGTACGTGCACGTATTGAATCACTCATACAGGATGTTGAATCCGGGAATATGGATATTGATTCTGCTGTTCTTGAAGGGACAGATCTGATTAAAAAGATGTACTCTTGTCTTAGTGAAGGTAAAGACAGGCTGGCAAGCAAGGTAGTTGCAGCCATATCTGATGAAGCTGCACAGGAAGACAAAAAAAATTTCATAGGATATTGTTCCCAGTGCAACAGAATATTGAAAATAATAAAGACAGATAATGGGAGGTTTGTAGGGTGTACTGGCTATCCCCAATGCAAAAATACATACCCTCTTCCTAGAAAGGGTGCATTGTCAATTCTTAGAAGCAGTGAATGCAGGAGGGGTGGCGCTGCAGTCATAAAGGTTGGTAAAAAATACCACTGGGCAGTTGGTATTGGACCATGTTTTACATGTGAGTTTGAAAAAGAGTGCTTTCCTCCTGAAATTATAGGGGATTGTCCTGAATGTGATGGGAGTATGTTTGTGATACAGACGGAAAAATCACGTTTTCTTGGGTGTACTAAGAGATGTGGCTATACTCAATCTCTGCCGGATAAAGGCAGGCTTACCATAAATGAGGATAAGTGTGAGAACTGTGGATGGAATATCCTCAGAGTTAAAGAAATGAAAAAGGACGCACTTGTTATTTGTATTAACAGGAAATGTAAAAAAAGATACAATAAATGTTAAAATATGTTTTATCAGTTATATTAGCGATGGATTTATATATTTATACGTCATAATATTGTTCGTATAAAGACGAAGGGACTTATGAGTCTGATAAGCCTTTTTTACACCCATAAAAGAGCAAAATCCCTTCTTTACCTCCTACACCCAACCCATCATTGTCTCTTCGTCTTAAATACATATTACAAGAATTCATTCATTCTTTTTCAGAGAATATTTTTCATAGTAAACCAGCTCCTCAAGAGGCTTTCTTGCAGAGGTACGGTCTTTTTCAACTGGATAACCTATGGCAATTATAGCCATCAATTCCAGTGATGAAGGAGCATCCAGAACCTCATTGACCTTCTCCTTCTGGTTAAGTATTTCACCAAGCCAGACTGAGCCTGTTCCCAGTTCAACAGAAGCAAGGAGCATATTCTGGATAGCAGCACCTATTGCCTGCACATCTTTCACATAATTATAGCTTGAATCCTGATCAAGGAAAATGGCTATTAAAAGAGGTGCATTCTTTACAACATCAGTATAATGTGTTAACTTTGAAAGCTTTTCGATCGTATTATTGCTTTTTATTACCATGAATCTCCAGGGCTGATTGTTCAGCCCTGAAGGTGCCCACCTGCCAGCTTCAAGTATCTGCTCTACGACTACATCATCTATTTCTTTTTCCTTGAATTCTCTGACACTTCTTCTTGACAGGATTGTATCAATTGTTCCGGTCAATTTCAGCACATCCTCTAGGTTATAGCAGATATCCCATCAGTCTTCATTAAGTTCACTGTTAAGCCACGGCATTTTAGCCCGCAGGTCTTTTCCAACCAGTTCAATTGGATGTTCGCGTTCCTGTCTCTCCATTGAAGTTAATACCGGGTTGTTAACCTTTCCTTCAAGAACGAATTCTCTGGCAAATTCTCCATTCTGGATTCTTTCCAGTGCCTCATACATAGCTTCACGGGATAGTTCATTGATCACCTTTGGACCAACTGTAAGGCCGCCGTATTCTGCTGTGTTGGATACTGAGTACCACATTTTTTCGAGCCCGCCTTCATGAATCAGGTCCACAATAAGCTTTAATTCGTGGAGGGTTTCAAAATATGCCATTTCCGGTTTATAACCAGCTTCCACAAGTACCTCAAATGACATCTTGATAAGAGACGCAACTCCACCACACAGATCAACCTGCTCTCCAAACAGATCAGTTTCAGTTTCTTCACGGAAGGTTGTTTCAAACACACCTGCTCTTGTACATCCGACTCCTTTTGCATGAGCAAGGGCCAGTTTATGGGCATCACCAGTTGCATCCTGGTAGATTGCTATCAGGCCAGGAACTCCGGTTCCTTCCTTGAAAGTACGCCTTACAAGATGTCCGGGACTTTTTGGGGCCACCATATATACATCTACATCTTCTGGAGGTATGATCTGATTGTAATGAATATTGAAGCCGTGGGAGAAGACAATTGCATTTCCTGATTCCAGATATGGCATGATATCATTTTCATACACTCTGGACTGGACTTCGTCAGGCAGCAATATCTGAATAATATCTGCACTTTTGACGGCTTCAGGAACAGTCTTTACAGTAAGTCCATCCTTTTCAGCCTGCTTCCAGCGTGCACTTCCCTTTCTAAGACCCACAATAACATTTATTCCTGAATCATGCAGGTTCTGTGCCTGTGCATGCCCCTGACTACCATAACCCAGTACGGTTACCGTCTTATCCTTCAATACATCAAGATCTGCATCTTCATTATAATACATTTTGACCATATGTTTTTACCTCCTTATAAAAAATAAAATTATAAATTAAATCAATTCACACTTTTTTTGAACCTCTTGTAAGAGCTATTTTGCCTGTTCTTGCAAGCTCTTTAATTCCAAAAGGCCTTAATAGCTTTTCAATTGCCTTTATTTTCTCTTCATCACCTGTAACTTCTATGATCAGGGATTTTGCTGATACATCTACTATTCTTGCTCTGAATATATCTACGATCTGAATTATTTCCGATCTGCTATTTACATCAGCTGCTACCTTGATCAATGCAAGTTCACGACCAACGGATTCCCCGGATTCGATATCTGTGACACGAATAACATCAATGAGCTTATTGAGCTGCTTGACCACCTGTTCAAGAACCTGATCATCACCTCTTACTACAATTGTCATTCTGGATATACTTGGATCCTCAGTAATTCCAACTGCAAGACTGTCTATATTATATCCTCTTCTTGAAAACAAACCTGCAACTCTTGTAAGTACCCCGTGCTTGTTTTCTACCAGAACTGCCAGTGTATGCTTCATTTTTTTACCTCAAGGTCCAGTATTTCATTGATTGCTGCTCCAGCAGGTACCATTGGAGATACATTTTCTTCACACTCTACAATAAAATCAATCAAGGTGGGTCTCTTAGAAGCGATTGCTTTTTCTATTGCAGGGCGTACGTCTTCTGGTTTATCTACCCGGATACCAAGAGCCCCATATGCTTCTGCAAGTTTGACAAAATCCACGCTGTCTCTTATACATGTGGATGAATATCTTCTTCCAAAGAAGAGTTCCTGCCACTGTCTGACCATCCCAAGATAGCCATTGTTCAGGATTGCTATTATGACAGGAATATTATGGGAGACCACTGTTGCCAGCTCATGTGAGTTCATCTGGAATGACCCGTCACCTGCAATGTCAAACACGGTTTTATTCGGCATTCCAACCTTGGCACCAATAGCTGCAGGAAAACCGTATCCCATTGTACCAAGTCCTCCTGATGTCAGAAAAGTCCTTGGTTGGTTGTATTTATAATACTGTGCAGCCCACATCTGGTGCTGACCTACCTCTGTTACGATGATTGCATCATTGCATGCTTCATGTATCTGCTCTATTATATATTGCGGCTTTAGAGACATATCTGTCATGTAATGAAGTGGATATTTTCTCTTCCATTCATCGATCTTATTTATCCAGTTCTGGGTACTGTTCTGTTCCATTACTTTTGTAAGTGCCTTCAGAACCCACTTTGCATCGCCTACAATAGGAATATTTACTTTCAGATTCTTTGATATTTCTGCAGGATCGATATCAATATGGATTATTTTCGCGTTTGGTGCAAATGATTCTATTTTACCTGTGACCCTGTCATCAAATCTTACACCTACCGCTATAAGCAGATCTGCTTCCTGTATTGCATAATTGGCGTATTTTGTTCCATGCATTCCAAGCATACCCAGGTATAGAGGGTGATCTCCAGGGAATGCTCCCATACCGGTCAGTGTGGTGGTGACCGGAATACTCCCCTTTTCTGCAAATTCCAGAAGCTCATCACTTGCATTTGAACATATAATGCCTCCTCCAGCATATATTACAGGCTGGGATGATTTGTTTATTTCATCTGCAGCTTTCCTGATCTGCTGGATATTACCTTTGTAGGTTGGCTTATAGCTTCTAAGCTCCACCTTTTCAGGATAGTAGAACTCAATTTCATCAGTAGTGATATCTTTTGGCAGGTCTATAAGCACCGGTCCGGGCCTTCCTGTTGAAGCTATATGAAATGCTTCTTTGACTATCCTTGGAAGATCTGCTACGTCCTGTACCAGGTAATTGTGCTTTGTTATTGGAAGGGTGATTCCGGTAATATTTGCTTCCTGAAACGCATCGTTTCCTATCATGGGGCTTGGGACCTGTCCTGTGATAGCAACAATAGGCACTGAATCCATGTATGCTGTAGCGATTCCTGTAACCAGGTTTGTGGCTCCCGGACCTGATGTTGCAATACATACTCCAGTTTTTCCTGTTGCTCTGGCATATCCGTCTGCAGCATGTGCAGCGGACTGCTCGTGACGCACAAGTATATGTTTTATACTTGAATTGTACAACTCATCATATATTGGGAGTACTGCACCACCGGGATAACCGAATATGGTATCAACACCTTCTCTATACAGGCATTCTATAAGAGCACGAGCACCTGACATTTTATTATTTGAATCTCCCATGCTAATCTTCCCTTGAATTTATCTATAATTATCCTATCTAATTAACTTAAAGCTCATTTGTTCCAGACTAATGATCATTCCTGCATCAGCTGATTTATTCCGTTCAAGACAGCTTCAACAGAAGCCATGATTATATCTGTTCGTGCACCTCTGGAAGTTACCATCCTGCCATCTTTTGACAATTTGACAATCACTTCCACCAGAGCATCAGTGCCACCGGTTATAGCATCTACATGATACTCTTCCAGTTGAATATCTGCAACCCCTGCAATTGCTTTTTTGATGGCATTAATTGCAGCATCCACAGGTCCGTCACCAATTCCTGCTTCAACGACATTATCACCATTAAGCCTGAGCTTTACAGATGCTGTAGGGGTTATCTTATTTCCGGAAACCACTGTAAATTCTTCAAGATTTACTTTCGATTCACGATATATTTCCAGAACAGTTTCTGCAATGGACTGTAGATCTGAATCTGTTATTTTTTTACCGTGGTCTCCCAGTTCTTTGACTCTGGATACAATCTCATTAAGTTGTGATGCATCTGCTTCAAGTCCAAGCTCCTTCAGGGCAAGTGTCACGGAGCTTTTACCTGCATGTTTGCCAAGGACTACTTTTCTCTGCCTGCCGATCATTTCGGGTTTCATAGGTTCGTATGTAGAAGTGTCTGCAATGAGTCCATGAACATGTATCCCTGCTTCATGTGTGAATGCATTTGCACCGACCAGTGACTTGTTGACTGCAACTGCAATACCTGTCAGGCGGCTTACCAATCTTGATACTTTGTATATCTCATCACACTTTATACCTGTATTGTACCTGTAAAGCCATTCAAGAGCCATTACAACTTCCTCAAAAGATGTATTTCCAGCTCTCTCACCAATTCCGTTTATTGTCATATGGGCTTCCTGTGCACCGTTTCTTAGTGCAGAGAGTGTGTTGGATACTGCCAGACCGAAATCATCATGGCAGTGTATAGCTACAGGTACACTGAGGGAGGATGAAAGATCCTTAAATATCGTCCCTGTTTTTTCAGGAACCAGCAGACCTACAGTATCACAGAAGCATATTCTGTCCGCTCCTGCATCAATTCCACTGGTATAGAGGGATTTGAGAAAATCAAGATCTGCTCTGGATGCATCTTCCCCGCTTAACTCCACAATCAGTCCGTGATCCTTTGCATACTCTGTGACATCCATTGCCATCCGGCGCACAGTTTCACGGTCCTTTCTAAGCTTTACATTTATATGGAGATCGGATACAGGTACGACCAGATGTATTGAATCCACATCACATTCCAGTGCGTAATCTACATCAGGTTTCATGACCCTGCAGTAACTACATATCTCCGCATTCAGACCTTCAGCAGTTATTGCTTTAATTGATTCTCTTTCTCCTGCGGAAGTAATGGCTGATCCGGCTTCAATAGTAGATATCCCCAGATCATCCAGCTTTTGTGCGATCAGAAGCTTTTCCTCAGTTGAGAGTGCAACACCAGGTGTTTGCTCACCATCTCTTAGTGTAGTATCCAGAAAACGTATATTTTGGAATAATATAATCCCTCACATTTTTTTTATTGATATAGAATGTACTATCTCTGACACAACTATATTAGATATATGTAACGATACATACCGCTGGATACATCATGCCATTATTGCATTGATAGTTGACTGTTCGGATACTTCCTTTTTAGTGCTGTTTATATCACGAACAGTCTATTTTCCAATTTATATGATACACTGCTGTAAATTCAAAGGTAAGTGTCAATATTTTCAATTGCTTTTACTACAAGTTCCACACATGAGCTGAGATCTTCCATGCTGATAACTTCAACAGGTGAATGGATGTATCTTGTAGGTACGCTTACAACACCAGAAGGGATCCCTTCTTTTGTAAGGTGTATGGCTGTGGCATCGGTTGTTCCTCCATCTGCTACATCGAGCTGGTAAGGAATATTGTGCTGTCGGGCAGTCTCTTTTAACCACTTTATTACTCCCTGGTCTGCAATAAGGCCTCTTCCTGCTGCGTCCACAATGGTGATGGCAGGTCCCTTCCCTACCTCAATTGCAGAGTCCTTTTTATCAATCCCTGGATAATCTCCTGAAATTGTTGTTTCAGTTATAATGGCAACATCCGGATTCAGGCCAAAAGCAGATACTTTTGCACCTTTTAAGCCGACTTCTTCCTGTACCGTACCCACGGCATGGACCGTAACATTCAGTTCCATTCTCGAGATTTCTTTCATTACCTGAATTACCATTGCTACACCAGCCCTGTCGTCAAAGGCCTTACCTGTTACACGGTTGTTTTCAAGGGCTGCAAATTCTCTGTCAACTGAAATTGGTGAACCGACCTCTACTCCAAGCTTTTCTGCTTCTTCTTTGCTTGTCACTCCAATATCAATAAACATGTCTTCAGCTTTTGGAGGTTTTTTTCTCTCTTCCTCTTTCATTACATGAGGTGGTTTGCATCCCACCACGCCTTTGACAGGTCCGTTAACCGTGTGGACAATCACTCTCTGACTGTGGATAGTGGGATCAAACCATCCTCCGATTTTAACGAATCTCAAAAATCCGTTTTCATCTATGTACTTGACCATAAGACCAATCTCATCCATATGTGCTGCAATCATTACCGATGGACCGGAACCATAGCTTGTTGCTATGAGATTTCCCATTTTGTCTGTACGTATCTCATCTGCATATTCGCGCAGTTCATCTTCCATAACCGTTCTGACATTGCCTTCATACCCTGATATACCATGGGTGTTGGATAGTTTCTCTAATAATTTCTGAAGATCTTTCATTATTTATCAACTCATGTATGTTCAGTGGTGTTGTATTGGGCTGGTTGTTAATAAATAATACGTAAAACAGTCTACTAATAAAAGATCTGATCTATTTGCCAGTAACTAATCTGGAAATGTATATGTATAAATAAATGATAATCTTCCACTTAACATAATGCATTATTAAATGTGCGGTAAAAACCTGCAATAACTAAAAACGGTTGGTTGTATATGGATCATTTTGCACAAAGAACCAAATCAAACATATATGGTATTAAAGGGAGAAACAATATATTTTCCTGGAAAGGACTTGGCATCCATCTAAAATACCGGGATCGTGTTGGAAAATGTGTAAGATATGATAGCTGCCAGAGTGGCAGAAAATCATTTCAATGCATGTATTCAATAAAAAAACACGATGCTATGTATCTTCTTGAATCTGAATTCAGCATCAATGCGGATATTTCTGAAAAGATAATCTATACCCTGATTGAATATGGATGGGCGCATGTACTTAGATGCAGCCTTCAAAAAGGTGGAGAGGATGTCTTCAGTGAAGATTCTGTGATGCTGCTTTTTGATGAATATCTCTAAAAGCATTTGTTCCGTTTTCTAAAACAAAAAATTATTAAATATAAAGGTTAATCCATTCTTCCATGTTCACAATTCTAACAGGCGCCCAATTTGGAGATGAGGGCAAAGGAAAAATTGTTGACCTCATGTCGGAAAGATTTGATGTTGTGGTTCGTTTTCAGGGGGGAGACAATGCCGGACATACCGTTAAAGTAGGTGAGGACGTCTATAAATTGCATTTGATTCCATCTGGATTTCTGTTCAATTCCAGAGTTCTTATAGGTCCTGGTACTGTACTGAATCCTGAAGTTTTGCTGGATGAAATATCAATGCTTAAGAAATCCGGGATTGAGATCACGCCAGATAAACTGGGTATAGATGCTAAGACCAGTGTTATAATGCCCTATCATATAGAACTTGATGGCCTGCAAGAGAGCCGTCGCACTGAAAAGATAGGAACCACCAGGAGAGGAATTGGTTTTGCATATATCGATAAAATAGCAAGAGATGAGATTCAGATATCCGATATTGTGGATGCAGACAGGTTCATGTCACGGATAAATGAACTGGCGACCCAGAAAGAGGATGCTATATCAGGTTATGGCGGTGATCCATCTATTGTAACTGATGAAGCGGTCATCCATAGATATCTTGAAGCTGGAAAAAAACTTGAGTCCTATATTACAGATGTTTCTTTTGAGGTCAATAATGCGATTGATGAGGGAAAGAACGTTCTTGCAGAAGGTGCTCAGGGCACACATCTTGATGTGATTCACGGAACTCAGAAATTTGTTACATCCTCCAGTACTATAGCTGGCTCTGCATGTTCCAACATAGGTGTTGGCCCATCAAAGGTGGATGAAGTGATCGGTATAGTCAAAGCTTACATAACACGTGTTGGAGAAGGACCACTTCCGACTGAACTCAAAGATGATATAGGTACACAGATACAAACCGTGGGTGGCGAGTTTGGTACAACCACTGGAAGATCCCGCAGATGCGGATGGTTTGATTTGCCGCTGGTTAAAAAAGCAATACATCTTAATGGTTATACCAGTATGGCACTTACTAAACTGGATGTACTGTCTGACATAGATCCTATCAGGATATGTACTGGATATGAATATAATGATTCCGTATTTGATTATCCTCCAGAACTTACATCACAGCTTTTAGAATGTACTCCTCTATATGAGGATCTTCCTGGATGGAATGGTGATCTGACAAATGTACGCAATTATGAAGATCTACCTGAAGCTGCCAGAAAATATGTTAACAGGCTGGAACAGATGATGGGTGTGCCGATAGAATACATTTCCGTTGGACCAGGCAGAGATCAGACTTTCAGAAAATAAGCACTGGACTTAAGGTTAGATTTTTGTGTGTTGTGCGAAAAGAGTATATATTAACCGATAGATTAATCAATCTTATTCCATATGCATATTAGCTGAATTTTACCACTTATACAAAAAAACATTTGAAAAAGGCTATATTGATTGGCCAGCTTAAATTCGCACTTATAACAGGAGGAATAAAATGACAACAGCATATGATGTTCCTGCAGCAGATCTGATACAGAAAGTTGCAGAAAAATTAAAAGAAAATGAAAAGATCAACTCCCCAGAATGGGCAGGTTATGTCAAGACAGGAGTACATAAAGAATTACCCCCTGCTGATGAAGATTGGTGGTATACACGGTGTGCTGCTGTATTAAGAAAAGTCTACATGGATGGACCTATCGGCGTTGAAAGGCTCAGATCGGTCTATGGCGGGAAGAAGGACAGAGGTGCAAACCCCTATAAAAAAATGAAAGGTAGCGGATCAGTATTAAGAAAATCTGTTCAGCAACTTGAAGATGCAGGATATATACGTAAACTGAAAACTGGTCGTATTATATCTCCGGCAGGTCAGTCTCTGCTAGATAATGCAGCCTATGAAACCAGGGTTGAATTATCAAAGGATATGCCAGAGCTGGCAAAATATTAAATTCAGTTCAGGTTATAATTAGATTCTAATGATGATTGGTTTGGTGCCTGATGTCCGGGACTCCCGGACAAAGGGCAAAATGAAACACATAATATTACTATGTGGTGAGACTAATGGAAGATGATCTCGAGGAAATTCGAAAGAAGCGGCTTCAACAGCTTCAACAACAGCAAGATTCTCAGTATTCAGATACAGATATGCAATCTGCGTATCAGCAGGAGCAGGCAAAGGCTGAAATGGAGGCCCAAAAACAGGCAATCCTTCGCCAGATATTGACTCCTGAAGCGCGTGAGCGTCTCACAAGATTGAAGATGTCAAGGTCAGAAATGGCAGAACACCTAGAATCACAGCTTATTATGCTGGCTCAGAGTGGAAGGCTGCAATCGAAGATCGATGATGCAAAATTGAAACAGCTTCTGCAAAAAATGATGCCAAAAAAAAGGGATCAAAAGATAACACATCTTTGAGCATTTTAATTTAGAGCTATGAAAGTCTCGGTTCTGTTCAGTGGTGGAAAAGACAGCTCAATGGCAGCTATTCTTCTGGAACCCTTTTTCGAGGTAGAACTGGTTACGTGTAACTTTTCATTACTTCCTACAGGTGAGATCGCGGCAGAAGTGGCATCCAGACTGGAGTTGCCACACAGAATTTTCAATATGGATTCTGGAATTCTTGAAAGCGCATATGAAATGATCATGAGAGATGGTTTTCCAAAGAATGCTATTAACTATATACATCAGAAGGCAATAGAATCTCTTGCTCTGGAGGATGGAATGAAATTCATTGCAGATGGGACACGAAGGGACGATAGAGTGCCTGTACTTACAGCTTCACAGATACAGAGCATTGAGGATCGCTTCTCTGTGAGCTATTTATGTCCTCTGCAGGGATATGGACGAAATGCTGTAAATCAAATGGTGAAAAATCATTTGATGATCCGGGAAGCTTTAAGTGATGATATCTCCAAAGCTGATTACGAAGCAGAACTGAGGGAACTTATAAAGCTCAGGCATGGGGTTGATTCTATTGAAAAATTATTTCCTCCCCATGTTCAGTCAAAAGTTATAGAAAGAATCAAATAGTTCTTATGCTGTAGAAAACTGCAACATCTGAATTAATAGCATAGATTAAAGATTTATAATAGAATTTAGTTATTAGAGATACCTCTTAATTGCAATTACACATATTATTGACAGGTGATCTTTTATGAGCCGTAATACCAAAGGACAGAAAACCAGACTTGCAAAAGCACATATGCAGAACCAGAGGGTTCCAATGTGGGTTATTGTGAAGACAAACAGAAGTGTAGTAACTCATCCAAAGAGAAGACACTGGAGAAGAAGCAGCCTCAGGCTGAAATGAAGATGATACAGAAGGTGATGATGTATGGCAGAAATAGGTGCAGCAGTTACAGAACAGATATATACGATTCCTCTTCGTGCTGTGAAAGGAACCTCAAAACCCAACAGGGCCAACAGGGCAATAAGTGAGATCAAAAAATATCTTGTGCGGCATATGAAAAGTGAACCTTCCCAGATTAAGATCGATAAATCCCTCAATGAAAAGATGTGGGAAAGGGGACGGGAGAATCCGCCCTCTTCTGTAAGGGTAAGGGCTGCAAAGTTCGAAGATGGAGAAATTCAGGTAGAACTTGCATAAACAGGTATTTACAGTCTGGAAATGAAGGGCAGTATACACCTAAAACAAAAAGTGACCTAAAACTGAGTACAATGATACGAACAATGGACATATATGACAGCCCGTTGATCGGGGTATTTGCCACCTGTACAGAAGATATAGCTATTGTTCCTGCCGGAACAAAGCCTGAAGACTGTAAGCTTCTGGAAGAAATGCTTGATGTACAGGTGATATCAACACTTGCAAACGGCTGTACTGTAGTAGGTGCACTGATACGTGGAAACTCAAATGGTTTTCTTATTCCGGGAAATATGGGGGAGAATATTCTAAAGGATGTTGACCTTCCTGTTAAGCCTCTCCCTCATAAATTAAATGCAATAGGAAATATAGTACTTTCAAACGATCACGCTGCACTTGTCCACCCTGATCTGTCGGATAAAGCAGTTGAATTTGTATCAGGTACACTTGGTGTTGATGTCTCAAGGGGAACCATTGCAGGGATCAAGACAGTAGGTATGGCTGGTGTTGTTACAAACAAAGGACTGATTGTAAACCCCAGAGTTTCTGATTCAGAAATAGCACATCTTGAAAAAGTCTTTGACCTTCCGGTGGGAACCGGAACTGTGAATTATGGTACACATATGGTTGGATCAGGGATACTGGCAAATTCCAACGGATATGTGACAGGTTCCCAGACCACAGGTCATGAACTGGGAAGGGTCGACGATCTTTTAGGGTTTGTCTGAATCAGGAAACATGTCCGGATATAATTAATCAAACTTACATTATCGATCTATTAAAAATTCAATCCTACAGGTGATTATTCGTGAAGAGCTTTGTTATCAAAGGAACATTTAAAGCTGGCAAAAACTGGGAAAGATTTACCAAATCAATTGAAAGCCAGAATGAAAAGAACGCCCGTGAAAAAGTTTATTCATTAATTGGGAGCAAACATGGCCTAAAAAGGAATCTGATAAAAATTGAGACTATAGAAGAGGCCTGATACTCATGTCACAACTGAGTGAACAGGAGGCTCGCAATCTTTTAATGCAGCACCGGGAATATAAAGCCCGCTTAGATACACTCCAGCAGCAGATAGGTGCTGTACAGATGCACATGGATGACTGTGTTCGTGCTATCAATACAATAAATGAACTGAAGGATTCAGATGAAGATGTAAATACAATGATTCCTATTGGATCTGAATCATTTCTTCATGCCAGGCTCACAAAACCAGATACAGTTGTTGTAAATATTGGTGCTGGAATAAGTGTGGAAAAATCACTGGATGAGGCTATTGAATCACTGAATCTGCGAAAAAAGGAATTTGAAAAAACCCTTGAACAGCTGCAAGGTTCACTGGAACAGATCACAAAGAAAGTACAGGAAATCGAATCCGAATTTGAGAAGTATTCTCAACAACAGCAGCAGCAACAGGCTGGGTACTATTCCGGTAATTGATTAATTATCGCTATTTCAGTATTTCAGCTTATTTTAGAGGAATGAGTCAAGTGTTCAACAAACTTAAGGATAAACTTAAAGGATTTAAAAGCAGCCTTGGAAATAAGATCGATGAAAAGGCTGTACCTCTGGAACATGAAGAGGAGTTACTCAAAGAAGATACTTCGCAGCATACTATAGATAAATCCAGACCTGATTCATCCGGAACAAAAAAAAGTGCCGGTATAACTCAGAAGGCTAAGGCTCTGGTATTTGAACGAGAGGTCATTCTCGATGAAAATGACCTTGAAGACCCTCTCTGGGAACTGGAGATTGCACTTCTTGAGAGTGATATTGCGATGTCAGTCTCTGAGGCAATCATTGACTCTGTAAAACAGGAGCTTGTAGGGACACGAAAACGTATAGGCAAAAATACAGATGAACTGGTAGAGCAGGCTCTGAGAAACGCTCTTCTAAAAATAATGTCTGCCAACATATTTGATTTTGATGAATTCATTGAAAATGCAGACAAACCTGTAAATATTGTCTTTGTAGGTATAAATGGTACTGGTAAGACCACAACCATTGCAAAGATGGCAAATTATCTGAAGAAGAGGGGATATACTCCTGTCCTTGCAGCAGGGGATACCTTCAGGGCAGGAGCCATTGATCAACTTGATATTCATTCAAAAAAAGTTGAAGTGAAAATAATTAAACATAAGGAAGGCGGAGACCCTGCAGCAGTTATCTACGATGCGCTTGAATATGCAAAGGCAAACAAGGCAGATGTCATACTTTCAGATACTGCCGGCAGACTTCACACAAATGTTAATCTGATGTCGCAGCTAAAAAAAATATGCAGGATAAGCTCTCCTGACCTGGTTATCTTTGTAGATGAAGCTGTTGCAGGAAATGATGCTGTGGAACGTGCTTCTCAGTTCAATGAAGCAGTTCCCATAGATGGCTCAATACTGACCAAGATAGACGCTGATGCAAAAGGTGGAGCTGCAATATCCATCGCCTATATCACGAATAAGCCTATCCTGTTTCTGGGAATTGGTCAGGGTTATGATGACCTGAAAAAATTTGATCCAGAATGGTTTGTCAATAAACTGTTTGAATGATCTCCTCAGAAATTGTGCTTTTTTTAGGAAATTAATTTTTTATATTTTTCATAAAAATCAACATGATCCTGAAAAGGATGCTTATTACTCTTTGCATCCACTTTTCAGATCAAATACCAGTGACTCAAGACGGTGTTCAACATTTTTTCCTGATGCAATAATATCTACAAATGCAGATCCCGCAATAACTCCATCGGCTCCGTATGAAATAATATCCACTACTTGATTGCGGTTTGATATGCCAAACCCGACTGCAATGGGGATATTTGCGCACTTTTTGATATCTGTAAGCAGATCTGCTATACCAGTATTGATATCAGTACTTCCACCTGTGACGCCTGTCCGGGATACCATATATAGAAAGCCTGTGCTCTTAGAAAGTATTTTCTGAAGCCTTTTCTTATTTGTTGTTGGTGCTATAAGGAATATCAGGTCCACTTCATTCTTTTCACACGCGAGCCCGAGTTCATCAGATTCCTCAACAGGCAGATCTGGGACAATAAGACCTGTTATACCGGAAGAAGAACAGTCTTCTATAAATTTTTCAATACCGCGTTTGTATATTATATTGTAGTATGTCATACAGACAAGTGGAATATCAACCTGAAGGGTAGACACAAGTTCAAAATATCTGTCAGGTGTCATTCCTGCTGATATTGCTCTATCTGTTGCTGACTGTATTACAGGCCCGTCGGCACAGGGATCGGAAAATGGAAGCCCGAGTTCAATGATATCTGCTCCACCCCTTACCAATGCTTCAACTGCAGATTTTGTCAATTCAGTAGATGGATCTCCTGCACAGATATAGGATATCAGGGCACCTTCATTTCTTGATTTTAGCTCTTCGAATTTATCAGATATTCTCATATGTCCCACCTTTTTATTTTCCTGCTTTGATCACGGTTTCAAGATCCTTATCCCCTCGCCCTGAAAGGTTTACGACGACAAGATCTCCGAGTTCCCCGGATTCGGCTTTTTTCATAACATACGCCATTGCATGTGATGATTCAAGTGCTGGTATTATTCCTTCCAATCGGCTCATTTCATGGAATGCATTAAGGGCCTCTTCATCACCTGCATGGCACGGATTTATTCTCCCGGAGTCTGCAAGATATGCAAGTTCAGGTCCAACTCCTGAATAATCAAGCCCTGCAGATATAGAATGTGATTCCAGAATCTGACCGTCCTTATTTTGCAGAACTTTGGTACATGCGCCGTGCAGAACTCCTACCTCACCGGTGCACATAGATGCAGAGTGAAGTGCAGCTTTTGATGTAAGTTCCATTCCGCTTCCACCGGCTTCGACTGCAAACATTTTGATATCTTTATTTTCAATAAACGGATAAAAGATACCCATTGCATTGCTTCCGCCACCTGCACAGGCTACAATGGAATCAGGATACCTTCCTTCTTTCTGCATGATTTGTTCCTTTACTTCCCTGCCTATTATACTCTGGAAGTCTCTTACGATCATAGGGTATGGATGAGGCCCAACAACTGAACCTATCAGGTAATGAGTTGTGTCTACATTGGTAACCCAGTCCCTCAGTGCTTCATTTATGGCGTCCTTTAATGTTTTAGATCCAGATTCTACAGCCTTTACTCTGGCACCAAGTATTTCCATTCTGTAAACATTCATTCTCTGACGTACAACATCTTTTGCACCCATATATATCAGTGTGTCAAGGTTCAGATTTGCACCTGCCATTGATGTTGCTGTTCCATGCTGTCCGGCACCGGTTTCAGCAATAATTCTTTTTTTGCCCATGTATTTTGCAAGTAATGCCTGTCCCAGGGTATTGTTGAGTTTGTGAGCACCACCATGGACCAGATCTTCTCGTTTTAGATATATTTTAGTTTTATATTTTCTGCTCAAATTTCTTGCATAGTAAAGAGGTGTTTCCCTTCCTGCAAAGTCTCTAAGATAGTAATTGAGATCCTGTTGAAATTGTGGATCATTACGGTACCTGCTGTACTCTTCTTCCAGCTCCTGGAGTGCAGGCATAAGGATTTCTGGTACATACTGGCCGCCGTATATTCCATATTTTGAATTATTCATTTTTGCTTCCTCATTTATTTGATGCATGTAGACTTTTGAACTGTTGTGCATCTGAGTTATCTTATGTCAGGTGATTTAGGGTATTTTCATTGTTTGCTCCGGAATAATGATCCAGGCAATGATATAAACGATTATTCCACTTCCTCCAAGAAGAGTGAATAGGATCCAGAGCAATCTTATCAGAGTAGGGTCTGCATTCAGGTATTCTCCTATCCCTGCACATACTCCTCCAAGAATCCGGTCATTTCGGGATCTGTATAATTTTTTAGTCATTTCAGACAGTCCACCATTTCTTTTGTTTTGCTATAGATGTCATCGCTTTTGATAATTGATGTACCTACAAGAATAGCATCTGCACCTATAGAACTTACTCTTTTTATGTCATTTTCTGTAACGATTCCACTTTCACTTATTATTATGTGCTCAGTTCTGTTTATTTGATCGTATCTGTGAATTAGGGGGACCAGTCTTTCAGTTGTTCCAAGGTCAATTTCCAGTGTTGAAAGGTTACGGTTATTGATGCCAATAATTTTTGCATCACTTTCAAGAGCAATTTCAAGCTCATCTTCATTGTGTACTTCAACCAGTGGCTCAAATCCTCTCAGCCTTGATTCAAAAATGAATCTGTTGAGGCGGTTTCCAAGAATACCTGTGATCAGCAGGATTAGATCACATTCAGCTTCATCCATCTGCAAAATGTCAATAATGAAATCTTTTCTGAGTACAGGCAATGATACTGTATTTTTGACACTTTTCAGGTTTTCAATAGATCCATGAAAAAATTCTGGTTCTGTCAGTACAGATATAGCACATGCGCCTGCTTTTTCCATATCTTTTGATATTCTTCCCGCTTCTTCTGGAAGTATGGTTCTGTAATTTGAATTTGGTGAGGCAGGTTTTACTTCTGATATTACTGCAACCCTGTTATCTTTTTTTGCAGACCTTAGATGGATTTCGAATTTATTGTTTTGATCATATTTGGCTGGCACAACTTTCCCATAAGGGTTTTTGATCAGGCGTCCCCTGGTCTCCTCTGGAAGAGATTTGTTTCTTTTCTCTGTTGATGCTATTATATCATCAATGACCTGATGCATTTGAGATCTCCATAAAATATATTTAATGATATACAATTGAACATTATAGTATAATATTGTACATCAATGTCATATAATATATATCTTACGCAACCTCAGGGTATACGCTCCATGATCGCATCCATTCGGTTTGTTTCTTTATAAAAAAGAGTGGATAGCTTAAGAAAATTTGCCGCAATCAGTCCTTTGTTCGTTATTCTATATCCACCGTGCTTTACCTTGACCACAAGATCATTTCTCTGGAACACTACTTTCATTTTACTACCGATACTGCCCCTGTCCGCAAACTGATCAGTATATTTCCTGATATCAGAAAATTCTGTTATTTTGTCTTTATTTGATTCTAAGACTCTCAATATCAGCCTGTACTGGATGTCTCCCGGCCCCTGTCCTATTCCAAGAGACTGGTAATAATCAGCGACCTCTTTTTCAAACTGGGCATCAACTTTACCTGTCATCATTAACCCCCCTGTGAGAACTGAACAATCTCTATTCTTCACAGTCCCCGCTTTAATATTCTATTTCTTTTTCACATATTTCAAGGCTACTGTTTGCAACGATGCTTTTCATAGTTTAGAAGGCTGAGATCATAATTTTTTTCGAAGCAATAGTGTCATCTGATTGATATTTGCAAATAAACCGATACTTCATGAAAAAATACTTCATTTATAAAAACAGATATAAAGTAATCTTTTAAAATAAAATTTAGATACATTTATATTGTAGTCTGTTTTATTTGTTGCATACTGTTAATAATTTCAAACCACAACCACATTTACACATGTTATAAAAAATGCTAATTCAATTAAATCGATTACATTTTTGAATTTAGGGAGATATTTTATAATGAAAGCAAATCAGAAACTACAACTCAAAGGAGATGAACGTGCCCAGATTGGTATTGGCACCCTTATTATTTTCATCTCAATGGTTCTGGTAGCAGCAGTAGCGTCTGCTCTGCTGATAAAAACGTCAGGTATATTACAGCAAACGGCCTCACAGACCGGCCAGGAAGCTACAAGAGAAGTATCATCTAATCTTCGAGTGGATCGGATTGAGGGTGAACGTGCTGCTTATCAAACTATTAGAATAAAATATGATGAAGGTGAACAGATTGTTTTTGTTAATGAAACTACTGGAACAGAACAGGATAAGCCCAATATTAATTTAACAATTCCACGGGCCGGAATGGTTGAATGGATATCCGAAATAGATAAAGACCTTAATATAACTTTTAATAATGTTCAGGGAATAACAGTAGATGCCTGGTATACTGATGGATTAGATGGTGGGATTCAAAATCTCCATGAAGATGAAGGCGGACTGATCATTCCTGCAGGATCTCATTTTGAATGTAGATTTGACAGGTCAACAAAAAACGATAGCTCTGATGGACATGATCTATATGAGTTCTATATTGGAGGTAAGGGTCCAGGCCATATTAAGGTTGATGAAAAAACTGCGTTTGGGGATATCACTAAACTTCGTGTGTCTGTATCATTGGGGCCAGGTAGTCAGGATGTAGATCTTTCCCAATTAATCATTTATCTCTCAGACGGCGCTAGAATGACCAGTGTTAGATATGATCATCTTGATGGTGGAGAATATTTCCACATACCAGACGGTGATTATTTCTCTGTGAGTCCGATAAGGATTAGAGATCGGAGTGAATTTAAGGCAACACAACCTGTTTTAAGGACTGGTGATATAATGGAACTTGTAATTGACATGAGACATGTATTCCAAACACAGGATCCAGATTATCAGGGTATAGAACCCCGGTCTCAACTCTCATTCCAGATCAGACCAGAGGCTGGTTCTGTTGTGCCGTTTGAGATAAGTACTCCAGGTGCATATTTCGATAACAGGTATATTCTGTTGATGTACTGAACTGCTTTATTTTAGTTCGTATTTCCAATATACGAACTAAAAAAATATCTCCTTTTTTTAATATTCCTCATCTAAAATACACTTACATATTGCTCCAGAAAAATGTAATTTCTTTTGATCCATTTGCATGTGGAAATAAGTTTCTGTTTATCTATGGTTATTTAATGAAAGCTTAAATGGAGATGTCAGGAAAGAGGTTCAAACTTAATGAAGTAAATTAAATTAGTCTCTTTGATTACTAAGCTGGACTACAGTAATATTGCTACTTTCGGGTCATTTCAACGTTTCCAGACCACTTATTTAATATTTCAGAAGGTATCTATTATAGAGGAAGGAAGATTGTGCCATGACTTATAAAAAGCATATACTCTTGTTGATCCTTGTTGTTTACCTATTTATTATCTTTATATCAAATCCTGTATATGCAGATGAGACTGAATCTGAATGGGTTAAAGTTGATGATTTCAGGTTATACTGGGGAGACAGTATCAAATTAAATAATCATACAATAGAAGCCATTGAGTTTTCTGAACCCAGAAAAAGATATTCTAATGAAGATTATGTTATGATCTACATAACAGATAATTCCAGGCAATGGAATGCAATTTTGTCCAGAAACAATACACAGATGGATAACAATATTGTACTGGATGAACGATTTAAAGTCAATGTAACTGAAATAGTCACAGGTTTTAATATTACCACGCCATATGCTGAATTTGAATTCTATGAAAAGGAAGAAGATGAAGAAGATATTGAATTTATCATGGATTCCTGGATTAATTCAACTATAGATTTTGATGCATCAGCAGGCCATTCGGTACATTTAGATGAGCGAATTTATATCAATGTTGATGTTAATAACTTGAAGGACATCCACTTTGAAGATGTTAAGGTAATCTCTTCCTATCCGGATAATTTTATTTATGATCCAGATAAGGATATTGAATGGAATTTTGAACTAAAACCCAATGGTAAGAATACATTCAGTTATTCTTTAAAGTCTCTGAAGCCAGGAGAATTTACTATTCCCGGCTTTGAATTGAGATTAACTCATCTGGGAGTGACCTATCGTAAATACACTGATGATTTTGATATTGAAATCTATGGTCCTTATCTGGAAATTGATAAATCTTTATCTTCAGATAGTGCAGAAAAAGGAGATATCCTTGATGTCAGTGTCAGTATCAGAAATAAAGGAAATCGTGCAGCAAATGTGAAATTTAAAGACGAGATCCCTGACTTTTTCAAATATGTAGATGGAGATACCAGAATAAATAAAGTTCTTCAACCATCCGGTGAACACTCCATTCAATATTCAGTAGAAGTCATTGAGAGTGGTTCATTGGTTATCCCCTCAGCTGAGGTTTTGGCAACTGATACCCGAGGCATTGAATATTTGTTTATATCCGAACGAATTGGACTTGAAGTATCTAATGGGGATAGGCCCTATATAGAGGATGATAATGGCGAATATGGACATTCAGATGTTCCTGATGAACCGACAGTTGCTTATCCGGATGAGGCTGAAAAATCCGGGTTTTTGAAAGAGTTTATTAGAATAATTAAAAGCAGGTTAAATCTTTAAATATTGCATCTATCAACATAACATTTATATTAATCAAACATAGTTTTAAAATAATTAATATTAATTAAATTAAGATGTTCTCCCTATTTAATCAATAGTAGAGGTTTGTTTCCAATGGTTAATTCATCAAACAATAATCACAAAAAAGGTTCATACGAAGACTATGATCAAAATCCAGATGAAGGACTACCCTGGGAGAATAAAGTTAATAAGGATCAAAGAAACGATAAGGCTATTTCATTAACAAATGCATTTGATGATATACCATTAGAGGAAGCACCACTGGAGTTTGGATCAAAAACAGTAGATAATTCAACTGATGAAGATGTAGAATTGCCATCACCACCATTTTTAGATGATATACCTGACCTTTCCCAGATAAATGCAGAGGTCGAACCTGATATTCTGGAAAAGAAAGTTAAGGAAAGCGAATTTCAGCACTTTGAACATATAAGGTCTGATGCAGAATCTGCTATGATTTCTGAACTGGACAAAAATAAGTTCCCTGAGATTGATCCTGAAACTGCTCAATGGGCTGATAACCCGGGAGCAAAAGATGAGTTTGAGAATGTTTTCCAAATTGCCGATAATAATCCAGCGATGATCAATAAAAATGCTAATTTTGAGGGCTTATCTGAGAATTCGGCTTTATCAGCTGGAAGGAAAGCAACTGATAAAGTTGATCCAAATGAGACCATTGCAAAAATCAAAGACAGATTACTGAAAAATCATGAAAAATTACAGAGTCTCGATTATAATTATTCTCTGGATGAATCAGATGATGAATTAAAACCTGATACTGACAGGAATGAAGAGGCTGATGATATTCTGGATATGGATTCTCCTAAACAGTATCATGAATCATTTAATAAGACATCAGAACAGGAAAGCAAGATGTTAAATAAGTCCAATGACTCTCTGGCCGGGAACGAAAAGGATGACATTTCTTTTCATAAAGTTCCAGATTCTGGAAGTATCAATCCGGAAAAATTGCCTGAAGATCCTGCTGATCAATATAATAAGGCATTCATTGAAGCTATTGACTCATCTGGAAATAATCTGGACCAGAACCAATCTGAAACTAATAATAGTGCTACCAGGGGAACTTCAACATCACCTAACCTGTTTCCAGGTGAACATTTTTCGGGTAATTTTAATGAAAAAAAGTCCCAATTCAATGAAGATAACCTTTTTCAACAGGACAGTAAGCAAAGTGGAGTAGCTGCTGGTTCAGCCGGAAAAATAGGTTCATTTTTCAAAAAGATTGTTAAGAGCATAAAAGGTGGGGGTAATCTTATTGAAAGAATGGATGAAATAAGCCTGGACCTGGCTTCAACCCGCAAGGATGATGATAAGCAGGATAGAGATCTGTCTGAATCTCTATTTGATGATGAACCTGATTTTTTCAACAGTCCATTCAGTCAGAAAAAGCCGGATAATAATGTGGCTGAAAATGTGGATTCTTATGTTCAAGCATCTGAAAAAACCGAGAATAGGCCAAAAAAAAGTCTCCTTGATGCTTCTTTAGATGATATCAGAAATGTGTACAATATTCCAGAAGAATCGATTTCAGATACTCAAATCCAGGCTTTTATCCAGGGAGCTAAGGAATTGATACCTGATATTGCCACAGAAGATATAAAACACGATAATATTTCGGAATCTGTTTCATCAATAAAATCTTGTAATTCTGATATATTTTCCAGTCCAGAGGGGTCCGTGGCTTTTGAGAATAAGTCATCTCTTGATGAAACGTCAGAAAGAAAGATGTCAGAAAGAGAGATTGATGAAATTAAACGGGAGATACAGGCTCTGTCTTCATCCATATCATCCTTTGAAAATTTACCTGATAATCTTCGATCCTTCCAGGAAGATCTGATTTCAACAGTTGCCAGTGAAGTTGAGATTGCTAATAATAGAACCGAAGAACTTGAAAATCAGCTGAGAAACCTGGTGAAAATGATAGAATCTTTTTCTATTGATCATAATAACACACAACAAAATATTTTGAATATGAAAAAAGAACTGGCTGATTATACTAATTCTTATAATGAGCTGGAGGGGGTAGTACACAACATAGAACTGGAAAATAAATCTAATTATGAAATGCTGAATGAAAAAGTATCAAAGATAGATCAACTTGACGGGATTGAATCAATTGTTCATGGTCTGGAGGCTAGTCAGGAAAATGTAAATGAGTCTCTGGAAGCAATCGGAACGAGCATATCTACATTACTCAATGACCTATCTGAAGTCCATAGCTTGAATGAACAACTCAGGTCCCAGGTTGAGAATGATATAACCACGGTTTACCAGGAAATGGGGCAGCTAACCAGATATTTTGAAACTGAAATAAAAAAAATACGGGCAAGAAACTTATCTTCAGGTTCATCTTCAATGGAGCAGAATGTATATTTAAGTCATATCGAAAAAAATTCTGTAAATATCAAACTGTGCATGGAATGGCTTGAATTCTTGCTGGAAATTGTGGGGAAAAACAATATTCCGGACATATTATCCTATTATGTTGAATTGGGATGGATAAGTGAAGAAGTTCGCCTTGAACTTTTAAGATATGCAGATGGAATTAACTATTTTGCAGATGGAGTGACCTGGAAGCTTTCACCGGATGACCATGTAAAATCAATATGGTTCATTGAAAGACTGGCAGGATTGAATATCGACAAAAATATGCTTACCATCATTGACAGAGACGTTGCAAATATAAAGCAAGGTATAAGAATGCACAACTCATTTTGATGATAACATTTAAAACCTTTGTATACATTAATTCTCCTGATGCATCTTAAATATGGGTTAATCTTATTTTTGTTCATCATTATTGTGGCCGGTGTTACATCAACTGCTACGGCTAAAGACCACAAGTATGAAGAGATGTGGGTCTATTATGGGAATTTTGATATAAATGTCAATGATAAAGTGAAGATTGAGGAGCACACTATAAGGGTTCATAGTATTGATGAAGATTCACCCTCCTCAATCCTGCTTCATTATAAAAACGATATTTTTAAACAGGCTTATGTTGTTGATACTGAGCTAAACAATTATATTGTAATTGAAGGGGACTTAAAGGTTAAAATTGAAAGTATATCAAAGGATTACCTATCAGTTGAGACTTCTGTGCGTACATTGGAACCTACATGGGTCCTACTGGATGAAAAAGATATGCGAATATCTGATAAAATGCAGCTAAATGACTTTTCAATAACACTTGATGATTCAACCGGTGATTCCTATCAATTTATAGTAGAATACCAGGACTCTTCTGAATATATTGATCTGAACTCCAATGATTCAAAAACCCTGTATAACGATTTTTTGATTGAAATCAGTAAAAAAGATTCTGAAAAAACAGTGAATGTAAAATTATATCAAAATCCCATCCCATCAATTGATCTGTATTTTGAAGGCCTAGAAAGATCCTATTCTCCAGGTGAAAATATTTTTTATGAACTTATCATTGAAAATACAGGTGATGTTCCACTAAGGAATATATGTGCCCAGATCAAAACGAATGGGGGTGATGAAAAATCCATTATGATTTCAACTCTGTTGCCATCTGAATCTTTTAAAGAAAAATTAAACATTGAAGCATCTTTTGAACCAGAAGGATATACAATAGATATTGAAGGTGAAGTTTTAGCTTATACTCATGATAGAAAGGAGCACCACAGTTCAGATTCTGTTTCTATAAATGTTCCTGGGTATATGAGTATTGCTAAGAGAGTTCAGCCATCAGAGACTACACTAGAGAATTCTGAATTTGAGGTAACTCTTGATATTAGTAATATGGCAAGTGATGCAAAAAAGATTACTGTCATTGACCAGATACCTAACGGGTTCATACAAATGGATAATAGCGAAATGAAGTGGGATGTTGAAGTTGGTCCAGGGACCACTAAAAACATAACTTATACTATATTATCCATGAATCCCGGTGATTATGATATGGGATCTGCTGCTATTGAATGGAGAGATGGTAATACAGATTATAGAGTAAAATCGAATAATCCAGGTGTAACGATCTACGGTGCAGATCTGGATGTTGACAGATATTTAAGTAAGGATGATATACACCTGGACGAATACCTAGATGTTAACTTCAATATAATGAATAAAGGAAACGAAAATGCGTACGTCAAGATAAATGATACCGTTCCTGAGGACATGGAGCTGGTGTATGGAGATACTTCCTGGAATGGTACTGTATCTGCAGGTGAAGAATATAAGTTTTCATATGTTCTAAAGCCTCTTAGTGCCGGTAAATTTGATATTTCATCACTGGAAATTCGCTATTCAGATGCCAGTGGCCATGAAAATACTATTTATTTACAGGAACTTGAGTTCAATGTAAATGATTATCAAAAAGAAGGCCAGATAAAATCTCCGGAGTCAGATCATCCTGAATCTTTAGCATCTATTGGCCGATGGAATACAATAAGTTTTTTAACTTTATCGTTTATATTTCTTTTAGCTCTGATATCGATGGTACCGATTTGTGGATATATATTCATCAATGAAAGGAAAAAATAAAACCTCGCGGATTTGGAATCATGGAAGCAATACTGGCATCAATTTTGATATTTGTTCTTTTTATTGCAGTTACACTACTGGTACTTATTAAGGTATCAACCATTTCAGCACTAATTGTCCTGTTCATTATACCAGTTATTATGGTTTTGATTTTTCCGGATACAACACTCAGTTTTCTCTCACATGAACTTATATTATTGCTAAGCGATCAGGTGCAATTAACCAATTTCCATATCCTGCTGTTTATATGGGCAGCGCTGATTTCAGTTATAACTTACACAGAGTTCATTACGTGGTACCTGAAAAGACAGGTGGCTGGATCAAAGCAGAAAGGCAGTGATAATCAGGGCTCTAAAAATTCCAGTGATCATCTATCATTCAATTTAAATATAGACAGTGTCACTGATAGAATTAAAACTACCTATGAAAAGTATGTAAAATAATTTATTTAAATCAAATGAAAATATATTTAACTGATATTTGTATAATCAGTATTTATCATAATTATAATTCTTATTTAATATATTACAACAATATTTTTGCAGTGGGACCATGGTTAATCTGAAAGATAAATTAAGTTCATTGAAATCAATTGTCAGCAAAGACGATGCCTCATCATCACCATCACAATCTGCAAACAATGATCCATTTGGATCAGACACAGATCCTTTTGCTTCAGGTCCTCCAGGATTTGATTCTGTGCCAGATCTAACAAATGGAGGTGGGGGTGCTCCAGATTTTGAAGGCTTACCGGACTTTAATCAATTCCCACCATCAGCTCCTGGTGCTAATGGTTTTGGTGCTGAATCTTCAGGCACACCGGGTCAGCAGGCAAATAGTTCAAACCCCAAACAGGTTGAGGAAAATAAGGATCGTATCAATTCTCTTGAAAAGAAGCTTTCCAAATTTGAAATGAGCTTCAATATGATGGAAAGGGAAAATAAGGAAATTAAAGAGACTGTAACCAAAATAGATCAGAGTGTAATTGAACTATTATCCCTATATGAGATTGTATCCAATCAGGTAAATCCGTTTGTTGGTGAAAATGAAAGTGGAAGAGACACTATTGAGAGATTTGACAAGGCTGAGAAAAGAATAAATGAAGTTGGTGATATGACCGTCTCTCTTAAGAATGATGTAGCTTCTCTTCAAAACCAGCTGGAAAATATGGGAATGACTCAGGATACTGAGGACAAAATTTCTGAGATAGAGGAAAAACTGGATGCCTTCTCTCAGGCTCTGGAAATGCTGAATGAGAATTTTGAAAACATCTCTTCCCAGCTGGACAGTTTCAATGAAAGGACTGAACAGAATGAAATAATCATTTCAGATCTCCAGGATGCCAATTCTGTTATCATCGAAAGACTGGATAAGCTGGAAATCTCTAACAACGGATCCATTCAGGACCAACCCTTAAATGAACCTGAAAACGATGAAAAATCAAAGGATGCAAATGTTACTCCTCTTGTTAAGCTGGAAACAATCAAATCGGATCCTACCAGGGTTATTGTATTGCTTAACTGGATTGAGTTTCTTATAGAAAAAGTTGGCAGAAACAATTTAATGGATGCACTTGATTACTATATTGATATTGGATGGATCAATGAAGATGTCAGACTGGAGATACTTGCATATGCCAGGGGTATAGATTATAATGTTGAAAAGACCACATGGCGTTTACTTCCGGAAGATCATACCAAGTCACTGCTTTTTATCGAAAGATTGAGCGGCAGAAAGATCGATAAGAATATGCTCAGCACACTTGATCGCGAGATGACCAAGGTAAAACATGGGCTAGAGGAAATGTATGGAATTTGATTTCCTTTTACCTTTAGAAGCTTCAAAACTGAGCCTACGGTACTTTAAGCACGTACTTACCGGTGACAATTTTAGTAAAGGATTCTTCCCTCAGATATGTGAAAATTATCAACAATCCTTTAGATAAATCGCCGTTTTTGTATGTGTAAAATGAGATTTTTTTTGAATTTTTCCATTTAGTTGAAAAGGCGATGATCAAAAACATTCTGTGTGAATATATCGTAGTTCTTTCCGTCAGCAGTTATAACAATGTGGCCATGGAAGTCATTGCGCAGGATTACTGAATTCGTCTGGCGCAATCTATCCAGGGTATGTGGGTGAGGGCTGATGTACTCTTCATGCGGTCCTTCCTGAATTATGCTGTATCTGGAGTTTACTGCATCCAGAAAAGGCTTGCAGCATGCATTTTTTGATCCATACTGGCCTACTTTAAGGAAATCCACATCCAGATCATAACCGGAATCAAGTAATTCTTTTTCAGTTTCAAAGTCTGCATTGCCCATAAATAAAAATGAAATCTCGTTGTACGTCATTTTAATTATAACAGAATCCCTGGCAATATCCCCGGTCAGATCATCCGGATTGAGTATCTCTACTACAACATCGGGATGAAAGTCTATAATATCTCCTTTCTTTATAACTGTGGTATTTGTATTGGTAACTTCAAGCATGTGCATTAAAGTTTCATAGGATTCTGTTGTATCTGAGTTACCATTATCCATGTATTGCTCTACTAAAAGCTTTGATAAAATACCTATCATACCTCCAATATGCTCTTTTTCCTGATTTGTAGCTATCATATAATCCAGTTTTGTAATATCGTTCATGTAGAGGTATGGTATGATATTAGTTCCAAGCCTGTTCTCTCCTGCATCAATTAGCATGTTTTTGTTTTGGATCGATATGAGAACGGCATTTCCCAACCCGGCATCAATAAAATGAACTTTAAGGTTCGTGTCATTGTAATCAATAACTTCTTCAGGAGGAATTGGCCTCATATCGTGCGGCTCGTACATATATCCTGCAACAGATACTACCAGTATTGCAACAACAAAAGTAGATATAAAAACTATCAGTATGTTAGCATTCAAATTATCACCGGTATATGTACCACCCTGTTTTATCTCTGCTTCTCATGTAAAGTTATTTATGTAATTTAGTCAGACTCCGGTTTCAGGGCATTCTGTCTATTATATTGCTCAACTTATCAACTTCCCTGTAGAATAAGGTTGAGACCTTAAGCAGGTTTGCTGCTACCAATCCTTTATTTGTTATCTTATATCCGCCATGCTTGATCTTGACTGCCAGTTCATTGCGTAAAAATACGGTTTTAATTTTACTTCCAATACTTCCCCTCTCAGCGAATGGATCTGTATATTTTCTGATCTCTGAGAACTCAGTTGACCTGTCTTTATTTGCTTCCAGTACCTTTAAGATCAATCGGTATTGAATATCTCCAATTCCCTGGTTTATGCCCAATGACTGATAGAATCTGGCAACCTCATATTCATAATCAGGATTGATGTCATCTGTCATTAATTTCCTCCAGGGATGAATCCTTTATGTCCAGATCTTCCAGATCATCGAAATCCAGATCGGTGTCATCATATTCAAAATTTTCACTTTTATCATTTAAAAACTCTGGTGGGAAATATGCAAGAAACGCAAGGATAACTCCTATAAATACAAATGTGCGGGCGAAAAGCTGCATTGGATCTATCATTACGATAAAGTCGATCAATATGAAATCCAGTACAAATGAAATTGCAACAAGCGGTAACGCTTTTTTGTAGATTATTCCCAGAGCGATCCTTTGCAGAACCATCAATAGAAATAGCCCCAGTATCATTGCAGTCGGGATTATGAAGAGTACTGTCAGGTACAGGTGGATTGCAAAATCACTGTTCACAGTGATCAATGAACCCCAGTCAAGTACTGCAGGACCAACCACGCCACATGAATGCAGTATTGATAAGTAGATAATTCCCATAACAGCAAACATAATTGAAACTATACGAGTAATTCTTTTGTTTCCGGAGAGTATGAACACAATAAAATATATTATAGGTACACTTAAAAACGCAAAGAAGAACGAAGCTATCTGATAGAACAGCAGGTCCATTGCAGCATTTGCCTGATATGCTGCAAACATCCGGATTGTAGTTGGAATGTAGATCAGACCAACAATTATCCAGAATGAAATAAGTGCCCACAGAGCAGGTTTTGCTTTTTCATCATATTCCGGTGACTTCTTCACTAACAGCCATGCAAGTGTTAATGAAGAAACTGCTATTGCAAAACATATTGCTGTATTTAGTAAAAGACCGGGTGCCATTTTTTATATCCCCTTTAAATTACAGTAGAATTAATTTAAACGAATACCTGCATTCGTAAGATCCACTATTTGAGATCAGCAATGTAATCACTATCAGTTAAATCATTTTTATACAATTACAATCAGTAATCATTTTATCCATTATAAAGTTTTAGAATTTGTTCCCGAAATTTGTTAAAATAATCAAACCAGAGCCTTTATATAGCATTTATCAAATATCAAATGTAATTATCATTATAATCTCATCATTATCATAATGAGAAAAACGCGATTAGGGAGAAACAATCCTATGAAAGCAAATAGAAACTTACATTTGAAAGAAGATACGAGTGCACAGGTAGGTATCGGTACGCTTATTATCTTCATTGCAATGGTGCTCGTTGCAGCCGTTGCAGCCGCAGTACTGATCCAGACCTCCGGTGTGCTTCAACAGAGAGCACAGCAGACAGGAGCTGAAGCAACTCATGAAGTGTCATCCAACCTGGATGTCAAACATGTTGAAGGTATCAGGGGAAACGACAGTAGTGGTGATTTAACCAACACATTTGATCTGTTGAAACTACAACTGGGCCTTCAGGCTGGTAGCTCTCCTGTTGATATCAAACAGCTGATCATCACAATCTCTGACGGCCGGCAGACAAACACACTTGAGTACACTGAAAATACAAGCAATCAGTGGGATGATCAGTTAGCATATGTGATGGAGAATAACATCACAGAACGGTTTACTGTCCAGCAGATACGTGATGAAGATGACTCATTTACAGCAGAGCAGCCTGTAATGAATACTGGTGACCTGATCAATCTGTACATAGGAACTGCAACTGATCAGACTGATGATCTAAAAAGATTTAATTCAAAGTTAGAAACCATTGATAATTCTGGACTTGAACTTGACGCAAGGACATCAGTTGATATTATTCTGACACCTGAAGCAGGTGCTACATCCCAGGTCAGTTTCGTGACTCCTTCAACCTATGGAGTAAATGAAATTTCAAGACTTTATCCATGAACTTAATTTTATACAATTTCAGGAGAGATATGCTATGAAAGCAAATAGAAACATACAACTTACTAAAGACACAGAGGGTCAGGTTGGTATTGGTACTCTTATAGTCTTTATTGCAATGGTGCTTGTCGCAGCCGTTGCCGCAGCAGTACTGATCCAGACCTCCGGTGTGCTTCAGCAGAGAGCACAGCAGACAGGTTCAGAGGCAACCCAGGAAGTATCATCTAATCTGGATATAAAGAACATTGAAGGTATCAGATCTAATGGTACCAGTGGCTTATCACCAAATATTGATCTTCTAAGGTTACAGGTTGGACTACAGGCTGGAAGTTCTCCTGTTGATATCAATCAGGTTATTGCAACAATAACCGATGGTCGTCAAACAAACACTCTGAGTTATATCCAGCAGGCAGATGATTCTTCTCTGTATGATAATAATGACTGGAAGAAGGCTTTAGAAGAAATGCTGGGAAATGAAACCTATGCTCGAAACTATTTTACAGTACAGGAAATCCGTGATGAAGATCAATCATTCTACCAGGACAACCCTGTAATGAATACTGGAGATTTAATCAACATATACATTTCAACTGCCAGTATTGATGATAATCAGGTAAATCATTCAATAACCGGGGTTGATAGTTCCCTTAAAAATACTGGTATGATTCTGGAACCCAGAACCAGTGTTGAAATTGTAATGACTCCTGAAGCTGGAGCAACCACAATTGCATCATTTGTCACACCTTCCACGTATGGTGTGAACACTATAGTTAAATTGTATCCGTGAATTGAGATTTAGTTTCCTGACGGGAAACTAAATCCTGATTTTTATTTTTAATTTTTGAATTGTTAAAAGAATCAAACAATATATATATTAGATAAATCATAGAAAATTTACTGGATTTTATATCCTTTAATAATTTATTTAGGAGATATGTCAATGAAAGCAAATAGAAACTTACATCTGAAAGAAGATACAGGTGCACAGGTAGGTATCGGTACACTCATTATCTTCATTGCAATGGTGCTTGTCGCAGCCGTTGCCGCAGCAGTACTGATCCAGACCTCTGGTGTACTGCAGCAGAGAGCACAGCAGACAGGAGCCGAAGCAACCCAGGAAGTATCATCCAATCTGGATATAAAGAGTATTGAAGGAATTAGGGCAAATGCAACCGGAGATTCCCAGAATTTATCCGACACAGTTGATCTACTAAGGCTACAAATAGGCCTTCAGGCCGGTAGTTCACCAGTTGATATGAATCAGGTTGTAGTTACAATAAGTGATGGTAGTCAAACAAATACACTGAGATATATTGAAGAGTCACTAATTAAAACTGAGCCAGAGAATATACAAATGATAATGAAAAACAATTCAACTGAATTCTTTGCTCTGAAGGAAATCCGCGATGAAGATGGTTCATTTAATCAGAACAATCCTGTAATGAATACTGGAGATCTTATTAACATGTATATCTCAACAGCTAGTTCTGCTGTCGCCAGTAGTTATGGTTTATCAATTGATGATGCAAATGTTGATGAACTTAAAAACTCTAATATGAGATTGTCTCCAAGGACACATGTTGAGATTGTGTTGACTCCAGAAGCTGGTGCTCTTACACAGGCAACCTTTGTTACTCCGTCTACATACGGTGTTAACAATATAGTCAAACTGTATCCGTAAAGTTTTAAATTTTTGTTTCCATTTTTTTGGAAACATCCTTCTTTTATTTATTTGATTGATTTTTGATCTTTTAATTGAAAATTTGTCTACAAACAGGGTTTATTCTGCATCAATGTCAAAATATTTTTCATAAAGTTTATATTCTATCTTAACCAGTTTAATTTATAACATCAGCAATTGAGGATGGATGGCTTGAAACAAAGGAGCAGGTCCGCTTTTAAAAACGATACTGGTGCTCAGATCGGCATCGGGACTCTTATTATATTTATTGCAATGATACTTATTGCGTCTGTAGCTGCTGCTGTAATGATCCAGACTGCAGGGGTTCTCAGGGAGCAGGCTGCCCAGACCGGGACACATGCATCCCATGAGGTATCTTCCAATGTTATGATCCGAAACATAGAGGGACACAGGGCTAACAGTACATCAGAAGGTATTTCGAGTACTGTTGATCTTCTAAAGATCAATGTTGGGCTTCATGTTGGTACCAGGGAACTGGATGTAGGACAGACAATTATTACAGTTTCCGATGGTTCAAATACAAACACTCTTGTCTATGCAGGCAATGATGCTATCTATGGTACTGCAATGGATAACTTTGGTGCAAGCGCCAGTTTGAATCTGGAACGCCTTATAAATTCAACAACAGAAATACATGGCGTTAATGAAAACAATTCAAAAATATTTTTTACTGCCAATAAATTTAGGGATGAAGATGGCTCATTTACTCAGAACAACCCCCTGATGAACAAAGGAGATCTGATATCCTTCTATGTCTCAACAGTATCAGATGAAGCATCCAGCTACAATAGTCTCTATGGCTATGAGACTGAGCTTAAAAGCTCGGGACTTGAAATTGAACCTCGGACCAGAATGCAGGTTGTCATATCATCAGAATATGGACCTGATGTGTTCTTAAATTTTTACACGCCTTCTTCATATGGTGTTAATAGAATCGTAGGACTGTATCCATAACTTTAATAAATGAATAATTTATATATCCCATGAAGCATGTATCCAAAAAAACGTATATTTCTGATAATAATTTTGATCTTGCTCCTTGCATCTGGTTTATTTTCGGGTGCTCTAGCAAATGAAATTGCTGAGGAGATGGACATTTCAGCAGATGCTCATTCCAGTGCATCATATTCCAATTATATTGACATAGAACGAGATCAGATTTTATTTGATATTAAGGAAGAATATACCGGAGAATATGCTGAGAATCTGAGAAGATCTATAGACCTGAATGGTGATGGATACATCAATGAAACTGAGATCGATACTTTTAAAGATAACTATCTTGAAATAAGGACTGATGAGTTCAGGGAATACATTATAATCAATGATGGAAATACTGATCTCAGGCTGGTTTCTGTGACCATGGAGCTGGATGGTGCAGAGGGCAATATCAGTGACAGTAGTAATGTATCTGTCATGACAACTATAAACTATGAACTCACTTCTCCCCTATCTGCTGGTGAGCACAGGATATGGATACTGGGACACCCCCTTATTGAAGAAAAAGAAATAACTTTTCCAGAAAATACTGAAATTATAAACTATCAGGGGCTGGATGAATCTCAGGTGATTACTGATGGGGAAAGAGATGTTCTCAAAGGTAAAAGCGGAATAAGCTCCTTTTCAATAAATGACCAGCCTTCATTTGAATATGCTACCCGCATTACTATTCATAAAAAAGCCTTTTATGAACATTCATATTTCCTCCCCCTTCTAGGCCTGATCCAGCTTATGCTCATAATTCTTGCAGCCTACTCGATCAGAAAAGAAAAAAAGAAGGATAATTGAAACTCATTATTTACAGGTGCCTGAATGAATAACCGAAACTTCATTATTATTGTTTCAATCATTTTATTTTCACTCATGTCGGTGGGTTGTATTGGTTCTGATTCCAATGCTGAAGGTGACGTGGAACAGAAAGTCAGGGACTTTTTAAATGCTGCTAATGAAGGCGATTTCCAGAAAGCTTTTATGATGGCAGGAGGTCGTGACTTTTCTCCAGAGGCAAGTATTGGAACTACCCGACTTCTTGCACCAGCAAGCATTGAAGTTGAAATGAGAAACAATGGATTTGTCAGAGGGGGAATAGATAATGTTGAGATCATAGAGGTCGAAGTAGAAGAGACTATAGCAGTGGCTACTGCTCAATGTACTCTTCTGCAGTTTAATGCAGTAGGCAGGCAAACCGGGGAAATTGAAAAGGAAATATACTTCAAACTTCAAAGATATGGTTCCGGATGGATCATAACACGGGTATCCTTTGATGGTCCGATGTTCATAACCCAGGAAGAAATTGATGCTGTTGTAATTGAAAGGACACCAATTGACACGATTGCAGAAAATGCAGCTGTCATCTTTGGACTTTCTGTAACGATGTTTGTTGCAGGAGTATATCTGAACCGAAAAGAGAAGGGATCCAGATCAAAACAACCTTCTTTTAATACTGCCAATGCAACTCCTGTCCAGAAGGAAGCCGTTAAAAAATTCATCCGGATAATACCCTCAAAGAACAATAATGTCGGGAAAGAATCATCTATTGATGTCTGGATCAAAAACTTTTCAAATCAACCGTATTCAAATGTGATGATTGCAGCAAAGATTTCCCCTACAATTGCTATTATGAATCCGGTTCTAAATTTTGGGACAATTCAGCCAGGCGAAACTGTAAAACGAAGCTGGAAGATAAAACCAAAAGTTTCTGGCTGGAATTCTATTGAAGAAACCAGGGTCGTGTTTGAGTATACAGGCTCAAAATATATATCAGTCATTGATGATCCGGTTTGGGTTCAGACCAGTTGATACCTTAAGGGATGCCAGATTACACGGATGAGGATCATATGGGGCGGATAAATAAAAATAATGATATTTTAAAAAAGATCAATGATCTGGCTATATCCCAATTTGATGAGATTGAATATGAATCTGCCAGTATTGAAACGGATCATTCAAAGGATGAAGCAACAACCAGGGATATATCTAAAAAGAAAACCTGTTCATGCAGTAGCAAAATGAGCAGAAAGGAAAAAATTGCTATTGAGGATATTTTCAGTGATGAAATAGATGCTAAAAATAAAGAGACGAATCCGGAAAATAATTCCTGTCCTTTGAAAGAAACAAAGGAAAAAAAGGCAAGTTCAGATATCTCTTTTCCGGTTAAAGAAACTGAAATTTCTGGTATCTCTGAAAAAACTAAACAGGAAAAGATCACAAACACAAATTCTTTAAAAGATGGCAATAGGCAAAAAATAGCTCTGATATATAACAAAGATCATGAAGCTCATTCTTCTGTCTGTCTTGGAATGGAAAGCCCTGAAAGACCTCAACGACTGACTAATGCTTACTGGTATCTTAAAAAAACCGTATATTTGAAGATGATAAATTCGAACTTTTTACCCGTTTTGAGATGGCGAATGAAAGAGACCTTTTACGTGTCCATACATCTTCATATGTTGATTTTATCCGCTCATATGCATCAAAGGGTGGTGGATTTCTGGGAGATAGCACATATATCACTCCACAGTCATATGAAATTGCACGAATGGCTGCTGGTGGTGCTATTAAGGCAGCTGAACTTGTAATTGATGAAAACTATCTGTGCTCGTTTGCACTTATACGTCCCCCTGGTCATCATGCAGGTTCTGATAAATACAGCGGATTCTGTCTGTTCAACAATGCTGCAGTTCTGGCAAGATATCTCCAGCAGGTCAAAGGATTAAATAAGATCCTGATTCTTGACTGGGATGCACATGCCGGAAACGGGACAATGGATATCTTCTATAGTGATCCAACGGTTATGACTGTATCTATACACCGGGAACCAGCTGATTATTATCCCCGCACAGGATTCACCGGTCAGACTGGTGAAGGTGCAGGAAAAGGTTTTACTGCAAATATTGAAATGCCCCAGGGATCCGGTGATGAGGAATACATAATGGCTTTTGAAGAAGTGATCATGCCACTTATCAACAGGTTCTCCCCGGATTTTGTTATATGCTGCTGTGGCTTTGATGGTTATTATCAGGAAAAGAACAATAAACTGAAGCTCACAGCAGAGGGCTATTATCAGATTGGAAGAATTCTCAGAAATGATCTGGCAGTTGATTTTGTTCTACTTCTGGAAGGTGGTTATCACAGATTCAATGGACAGCTTTGTCATAGTATTCTTTCATCTTTACTTGGCAGAAAAAATCCAATAGATGAAACTGATATATTTTCCCGGTATGAGCTGGGTATTCAGAAGAAAATATATCAAAAAGCACAGAAAAACATAGCAGATGTGAAAGAGCTATTCTCAATAAAATAAGTCACAAAATATTATAATGAAAGTTGGTGTTGTTGTTAGTAGCAGAAGAATCAGTACGTACCTGGATTGACGAAAATAAGATAGATGGTAAAGTACTATGAAAGAACTTGCAAAATCTGAAAACGGAATAACATTCTACAGGCTGGAGCACCCTGCAGAAATAGATAAGTTCAGAATAGGCGAATATGTATATTTTAAAAAACATCTCGGGATGTCTGATTATGTTGCCAATTTCAAAAGCTGGCTAAGAAGAAAAAACATTCTGCTAATCGTTGCAGTTTTTAAAGGTACTATCATTGGCTGGGTAATGAACGAAAGGTGGAACGACTGCTCGAAAGATGCTGGCCCTGTATCGGTTCTGCGTGGTATTGAAGTACATCCCAATATAAAGCGAAAAGGAATCGGTAAGGTACTTTTTCTCTTATCTTCCATGATACTTGTTGGATACATAATAACAAAACCGGTTAATGAGAATGCAAAACGCTTTTTCAGCTCCCTCAGATTCAGCTCAACGCAGGAAGATAGTCCCATTGAACTAAGTAATCACCCGGGGTATATGGCTCTTAATGTTGGCACTGGTAATTTAATAAGGCCAATTGATGGAATAACTGTATTTACAAAAAATATTTCCCAGTGTACCAATGAACTTTTTGTGGATGAAATGGCTGAGATAAAAAAAGAGGAAGCTATGCGCAAAAAACATGTCTCTTCTGAAAATAACAATGCTTGCGATGGGAAAAATTTAAGAACCGGATCTGACAGCAATGAAAAAAACTCAGGGGCAGAAGAGATGAAAAAAACTGTGATTTCTGGCCAGAATACTGGTGGAAAATATCTAGGGATGCAGAAGATGAAATCTCCCTGCCAGTGCGGAACACTGTATGCAAAAAAATATCTGGTAAAAGGGGGGCGAAAAGGTATTTCTATTATCTGTTCTAACTGCAAAAAGGAACGTTATTTTCTTCCTCTAAAAAATAAATGATTTTATCTTAACTAGCAGAAGACTCCTTACTTGGAACTTAATAACAGATGGAAGATGAATGCGTAACTATTCCGAACCTAAAACTCAAACATTGTTAAT